>JAIVGU010000360.1 GCA_020201445.1 Halobacteriales archaeon | reverse complement strand
GGGCAACTGAAATTGAGTCCGCAATCGACGCCGCTACCGTCCTGCGCTCGGTCAACTCCAGGCGCATACGAATGGCCCGGATTGCCGTTGGTTCCTTGGCCCGGTCCTCGCTGGCCGTTGGGGCCAACGATGGGGTAGCCGGTGGCGTTGCTTGCAATGTCGTCGGGAGTGACACAGTCCAGCCCCTGCCGGTAGAGGCATAGGTTCCCAACAGCGCCCAGCAGGCACCCCACGAGGTCGGAGTCCTCGTTGGCGTAGGCCAGTCCACCGTCGCCACCCTTGCCGCCGCGCACGAAACCGTCCACGAGCCCAGGCAGGGCCGTGGCAGAACTGAGAGGTTCGCCGTCGAGGTAGGCAAGGCTGTCGCCGCCTCTGCCACTCACCGCGGTAGAGTTCAGGCCGGTGCCGGCGCCAAAGGCGAAGCTCAGTCCTCCCGCGCCGCCGTTGCCCAGAACGAGACTGCCGGGATTCACGTCGAGGACCGCCGTGGCCGGGACTTCAAACGTCATGGCGCCAGCATCGCCTCCCTGGCCTCCCCAGGCGCCGCTGGGGCTGGATTGGACGTAGTTGCAAACGTTGGCGCCGCAGGGCTGGCTGGGGTCGCCGAGGGGGCAGACGTTGTTGACGAGGCGGAGGACTGCGTCAGCGGCTTGCAAGAAGGCATCCACGACGGGCTGGGTGCAATCCAATTCCGGGCAGGGCGGGGGAGGCACACATCCCTCAGGGTCTTCGCAGTGCAGCCAGGGCGCAAGGCACTGCAACGTGGTGCAGGGCAGCGGCGGCACGGGCTTGCAGACCCCGGGCACTTCCTTCACGCCGACGAGGCTGCACTTGTCGGGAACCGGACCACAGGCCACTGGCACCAACTCCATGCCGGGCAGCTCGCAGACCTCCACGCTCGGCACGTCATCCAACCCGGGCAGGTCGTCCGGGTCAGGGTGCGTATCAATGGGGTCGCACACCACCGCAGGCGGGTGGCCTTCCATGATGCGGCCGCACACGTAGCCCTGCGGGTCCTGCAAAATGTCCTGGACGGTCATCAGGTAGGAGCAGACCTGAAGGGTGCTGGGCTCGGCGTACGTGGCATCCTTCGGCGCTTGGTAGTCCAAGACCTTGTTCACCACCTCGCGGCCGGGGTTCTGCGGGTGCCCGATGATGGACTGACAGAAGGTGTAGACCTGCGTTAGCTGCTTGAGGGTGATGACCTGCATCTGCGGGCTGTCGGGGGACGCGAAGGCGGGGCCGCCGTCGCCACCGCTGCCGGTGCAAATCAAGCCGCCCGACGAAACGGAGAGCGTAGCTGGGGCGGTGTCGTTGGGCAGGAGCCTGATGATGAGGTCACCGCCGTTGGTTCCGTCGCCACCTTGGGCCACTGGCCCGATGGCCAGGGTGCCGTCGAGGCCGCGCCCGGTGCAGAGGGTTCCTGCCACGCTGAGGCTTGTGGCCATGATGCACAGCATCGGGGCATCGCCCTCTTGCGCATCCAAGAGTAGCAAGGAGCCGAGGATTTGCGCGGAGTCGGCGCGAATCGTGGTCGAGCGATTCAGCGCCAGCGTCTCGTTGGCAGCTACCGTGAACGC
>JAIVGU010000233.1 GCA_020201445.1 Halobacteriales archaeon | reverse complement strand
GCCGCCGGACCTGCCCAGCGATGTGCGCGACGAGATCTCCGCCTTCCTCGACACGCTCGACTGGCGCACCCGCCTCCCCGCCTCCCCGCGCCGCCCCGGCACCATCCTCCCCCGCCCCGGCGCCTACGAGGCCGACGCCCCGCCGGTCCGGGCCGCCCTCTCCCCCAACCAGTCCCTCCTGCTGGAGTACCTCCGCCACGAGCGCGAGCTGGCCGAGGACCACCGCGGCCGCCTCGCGCCCCGCGTCTACGGCGGCCAGCGCGGCTACGCCTACTTCGGCGCCCCCGAGTCCGACCCCCTGCCCGCCGCCGTCCGCGCCGGCGACGCCGAGACCCAGCGCGTCCGCGGCATCCTCTGGCGCACCATCGGCAGGCAGGAGGGCGGCATCGCCGCCATCAACACCTACGACGTCCAGGTCCTGACGTGGGGCCGTGGCTTCGCCGCCCGCACCGGCCAGCTCCCCGAGGTCGTCGCCGCCCTGCGCGCCGCCCGCAGCTCCGCCTACGCCCGCCTCCTCGACGCCGGAATCGACTGCACCCGCGAAGGCAACCAGTGGGTGTGGCGCGTCGTCGACGGCACCAGCGGCGTCGTCGAGACCGGCCGCAACGCCCTCGAGCTGCTACGCTTCGACCGCACCCTCCTCAGCCTCCTCGTCGAGCTGTCGCTGCGCCACGGCCAAGACCTCGCCGACGCGCAGTGGCAGATCCTCGCCCGCCACGCCGCCAACGTCCCCGCCCAGGTCCTGCGCGAGGCGTGGAGCGCCGAGGCCCTGGAGCTCGCCGCGAAGCTGCTGCACTGGGGCGGCGGCACCTGGGACCGCTTCGCCGCCACCCGCGGCAGCGTCGAGGCAATCTACCGCGCCTTCCTCGCTGCCAAGGCCAAGCCCCGCCGCGGCGACGCCAGCGGCGCCCGCTTCGTCGGCCCCCTCGTCACGCGTGGGCTGCTCCGGAAGCTGGAGGAGACCGCCAAGGGCCCCTCCCGCGTCGGCCCCGGGCTCCTCGGCGTCGCCGCACCGCTCCCAGCGCGGCCAGCGCCGGGAAGCCTAACCGGTTTCGTGTTCCTCTGCCAGCCTGCCGTGAGGCAGACCACGACGGAGTGCCAGACCGGGCTGTTCCACAAGGTCAAGGTGGTGTGAGGGGCGCGCTCTCTTCAGCGAGCCAGCCCTCCTCCTGGCCAGCGCCCCGGGCATTTGGCTCATCACGTGGGAGATGGCCTGCCGCCAATCCAAGGCTGTAGGTCTCCTGCAGGCCCTGTGGGTTACGCGCAGCCGGCGAACTCCCAGGTCACGGTGTCCCCGGGCGCGACCGGCTGGAGGGTGATGCCGAGGCTGGCGCTGGCGCCGTTGAGCTTGTAGCACCAGTAGGGCGGCGTGCCGTTGCTGAGCGGGGCGCCCACGCCGTCGATGCGCTCGACGCCGAAGCCGAAGCTGGCGGAGTAGCTGTAGGCGACGGGAGTGCCGGCCTGGCGTGTCCAGGTCACCATCAGGTCGTGCACGCTCGCCACCGCTGGGTGGGTCGCGCCCTTCTCGGCGTAGAGGGGGGCGGAGGCGTGCTCGTCGGGGTCGTACCACACCAGGTCCGAGGAGGGCGCGTGGGGCGGGACCGCCATCGTGTAGGCCGCCTCGAAGGTCGCGCTGGCGAGGCGGACGACGGTGGCCTTGGCCTGCCGGGTCGTGTGGCCGTCGTCGGCGGTGAAGGTGAGGTTGGTGCGGCCGTAGGCGGGCTCGATGCGGTAGCTCCACGCGCCGTCCGGGCGCATGGCCGGGGCGCCGGGGCCGCCGCGCACGGTGACGGTCGCGCCGGGGGCGGTGGTGCCGTTGACGTAGGCGACCGCGCCCTTGGTCTCGACGCGGTCCGGGGTCTGGAGGGCCAGCGTCCCGGTCGTGGCGGGCGCCGGCTTGAGGGGCGTGAGCGTCCAGGAGATGCGCGAGCCGTCCACGACGTGGACCTGCTCCATGCCGACCTGCGACTCCGTGCCGTTGACGGCGAGCGACCAGTAGGCCTCGCTGGAGGAGGCGGGGAGGCCTTCGAGCTTGGCGAGGAAGAAGCCGAGCGAGGCGCTGTAGGAGACCTCGATGGTGACGCCGGAGTCGCTGCTCCACTGCTGGAGCTGGTCGAGCGCGGTGTAGAACGGCGGGGTCGGGGCATGGTTGGGCTCGCGCAGCGAGTCGGCGGGGTGGCTGGCGGAGGCGGCCTTGACGCTGGCGTCGACCGCCGGGAGGTGGCCGGCGTAGTCGATGTGCAGGGTGCTGGTGGCGGGGGCGGACGCGCAGCCGGCGAGGGTGGCGGCGAGCAGCAGGACGGGCAGGGCGAGCAGGGTTGGCTTCATGGGCGTCTCCGGGCGAGGGCGAGGAAGAGGAGGGGCAGGAGCGTGAGCGGGAAGGGGGAGGACGCGGCGGGGTGCGTCGCGGGGACCTCGGTCGCCTGGCCGCCGCCGACGCGGAAGGCGAGCGCCTGGTCGGGGGAGCGGCGCTCGTCGTCCTGGGAGCGGTAGTCGAGGCGGTGGCTGCCCGCGGCGAGCCCCTCCAGGCGGAGCGTCCACTGCGGCCCGGTGGGGCGGCTGGCCCACGGCCCCCCGTCGAGCCGCCAGGCGACGTGGGTGGCGTTGCCGTCGGCGTGGCGGCCCTCCACCACCAAGAGGCCGCCGTCCTGCCGCAGCGCGGCGGCGGGCGGCGCGAGCGGGATGGCCCGCCACGCCTCCAGCGCCGCGGGGTGGGGCGGCACCTGCGCCTGGAGCGCGGCGGAGCTGTCGAGGGTCTCGCCCTGGTCCGACGCGTTGGCGGCGACGACGTGGTTGCCGTTCGCCGCGAGCACCGCGAGCCAGACGCCCACCTGCGCGGGGCGCTGCGCCAGCGTCGGCGCCGTCCACAGCACCTGCCACTCGCGCTGGAGGGTGCCGGCGGGGCGGTAGGTGACCTCGAGGGGGCCGACGGCGCGCAGCTTCCCGGCGTCCTCCTCCCGCACCGCGAAGGCGCCGCCGTCGCTGGCGAGGTCGAAGCCGCCCTGGGGCTGCGGCGCCGGCATTGCGGGCGGCCCGCCGGTGACGCGGATGGTGAGCGTGTAGGTCTCGCCGGGGCGCCACGCCACCGGCAGCCCCTCCAGCACTGCCTCCGCGTCGTTGTGCGTGGGGCTGTGCGGGCTGTGGCACGCGGTGCAGGTCTGCCCGCCGCGGCCCGAGAAGCCGGGGGAGGCGGCGAAGGTCCCCTGGGCGCTGCCGACGGTGAAGGCGGCGGCAAGCGCCGCGAGCCCGCAGAGGGCGGCCAGGACCAGGTTCAACCTCGCTTGCGTGGGCTCAACGACGGTGGAGGCGCCAAAAGCGTTCCCTCAAGGCCGGTTGACGGCCGTGGTCGCGGTGGCCGTGCTGGACGTGTACCCGTCCGCCATCCGGCGGTCGAACAGGATTCCCTTGTCCGTCACCTCGATGTCGACGCTCAGGATGCCCGGCTCGACGCGGAACGTCTGCGAGCCGAGGCGGGGGATGCTGAAGTTCCCGCCCTGGGCGGTCACGACGACCCACGCCTTGTACTCCCCGTCCGGCAGGTCGGCGAGGAACCGCGCGTCCTCCCCCGGCTCCAGCACGACGGTGTGGTTCCCCACCTCCACCCCCTCCAGCAGGACGATGACGCGGACCTGCACGGGCCGGCTGCCGCTGTTCTCCGCATGGATTCCCTTGAAGGCTCCGGTCTCGGAGCAGCCCGCCACCAGGACCGCCAGCGCCAGGGCGGCCAGGACCCGCTGCATGCGGCCCCCTAGGCAAGGCCACCCTTAAGGACCGCTCCCGCGTCGCGGCGCCCGCATGGCCCAGAAGACCCCGGCGCCCACCGTCGCGGACGTGACCAAGCTGCTGCCGGACGCCGACCCGGAGCAGGTCCGGAAGGTCCTGGCGCTGGGCCGCAAGGCGTGGCCCTACAGCTTCGCCGCCAACGCCGACCTGCCGGGCCTGCGCGCCGAGCTGGAGGCGAGGTTCCAGCCGGGCGAGAAGGGGATGGAGGGCAAGCGCTACAAGGTGGCGGGCCGGCTGCGCGCCAAGCGCGGCTCCGGCGGCATCGCCTTCCTCGACCTGGAGGGCCGCGACGCCAAGGTGCAGGCCATCCTCGACAAGGGCGAGATGGGGGAGGCGGCGTTCGACGCGGCGCTGCACTTGCTGAACGAGGGGGACTGGGTGGGCGTGGCCGGCTACGGGATGCGCTCCCGGCGCGGCGAGCCCAGCATCGGCGCCGAGAAGGTCACGCTGCTCGCCAAGGCGCTGGTGCCGTTCCCCGACCTCGGCAAGGCGGAGAACCCGGAGCTGCGCTACGGCAAGCCCTACCTCAACCTCATGCAGGGGCCGCTGCAGCGCAAGGTGCTGGTGCAGCGCGCCCTCATCACCCAGGTGATGCGCCGGGTCCTGGAGAGGCAGGGCTTCCTCGACGTCGCCATCCCGGTGCTGGAGAAGCTGTACGGCGGCGCCAACGCCAAGCCGTTCACGACGCACAGCAACGCCAAGGACACGACGATGTACCTGCGCATCAGCCACGAGCTGGCGCTGAAGAAGCTCCTCGTCGGCGGCCTGGAGCGGGTCTACCACATCGGCCCCGCGTTCCGCAACGAGGACATCGACACGACGCACAACCCCGAGTTCACGCTCATGGAGTGCTACGCCGCCTACTGGGACTACACCGGCATGATGCGCCTGACGCAGAAGGTGTTCCAGGAGGCGGTGAAGGCGGTCAACGGCGGCAGCCTCGTGGTGCAGCGCCCCGGCCGCGAGCCCATCGACTTCGGCGCCTTCCACACGATGACCATGAAGGACGCCATCCGCGCCCACGGCGGCCCCGACCCCGACACCGCGACCGACGAGGAGATCGTCCGCATCCTCGACAGCCACCGCATCGTCATCCGCGGCGGCTACACCCGCGGCCTCGGCATCGCCAAGCTGTTCGAGGTGTTCGCCGAGCCCAAGCTTGTCCAGCCCACCTTCGTCATCGACCACCCCCGCGAGACGACGCCGCTGTGCAAGCCGCACCGCAAGGACCCCGCCCTGGTGGAGCGCTTCGAGCTGTTCATCGCCGGGCGCGAGCACGCCAACTCCTACTCCGAGCTCAACGACCCCGTCCTGCAAGCGCAACTCTTCGCGGAGCAGGAGAAGCGGCGCGGCAGCGGCGACGACGAGGCGCCCCCCACGGACTGGGACTTCATCGACGCCCTCAAGCACGGCATGCCCCCGGCGGGCGGCCTGGGCATCGGCGTCGACCGCATGGTCATGACCCTGCTCGACGTCGAGTCCATCAAGCAGGTCCTCCCGTTCCCGCAGACCAAGGGCACCGGGCCGTCGGCCTCCTGGTGAGCGGCGGGCCGTGCAGGGGCAGAAGACGGATAAGCGGCCCCCGCGTCAGACCGCCATGGCCAACCGGGGCGGCAAGCGTAGGGCCGTCACGATGCTGGCGGTCGACGACGAGCCCGACATCCTCGAGGGGTTCGCGATGCTGCTGGAGGAGAACCTGCGCGTCCACGTCGTGACTGCGACCTCCGGCGCCGAGGGGCTCAAGATCCTGGAGCACACCCCGGTCGACCTCGTCATCTCCGACTACCGGATGCCCGGCATGGACGGCTGCGCCTTCCTGGAGCGCGCCCACCGCCTGGCGCCCGGCGTCCCCCTGGTGATGGTCACCGCCTACCCCG
>JAIVGU010000045.1 GCA_020201445.1 Halobacteriales archaeon | reverse complement strand
CAACTACAGCGACGCCCAGGTCAAGCAGATGGAGTCGCAGATGACGCCGCCGATCAGCCGCGCCGCCGTCACCGAGGGCATCCCCCACTAGGCGCGCCGGCCGGGCCACAGCAGGGCGCAGAGGTCCCAGACGGGCCGCACCCGGGCGTAGCGGCTGCGCAGGGCGCCCGCCATCCCCCACACGATTCCGGCGAGGCCCAGCAGCAGGAACGGCGCCGCCACGACGGCCAGGGCGTCGGCGGCGGCCGGCGCCGCCTGCCCCGCCAGCCCCAGCGCCAGCAGGAGGGCGTACAGCAACGCGACGAGGAGGCCGCCCTGCCGGGCGTGGTAGCGCGCCAGCGGGTCGACCCTCGCCCCTGCGCTGCCTGCAACGGCCGATGGGGTTATGCTCCGTCCCAGGGTCCGCGCTCCCATGGACAGGAACGAGTTGGAGCGCACCGCGCGGCAACTGGTGGCGCCGGGCAAGGGCATCCTGGCGGCGGACGAGTCCACCGGCACCATCGCCAAGCGGTTCAAGGACATCGGCGTCGAGAACACCGAGGCCAACCGCCGCGACTACCGCCACCTGCTCTTCACCAGCCCCGACGTGGCCAAGGCCATCTCCGGCGTCATCCTCTACGAGGAGACGCTGCGCCAGAAGGCCGCCGACGGCACGCCGCTCGCCCAGGTGCTGCAGCGCCAGGGCATCGTCCCCGGCATCAAGGTGGACGCCGGCGCGAAGGACATGGCTGGCTTCCCCGGCGAGAAGATTACCGAGGGTCTGGACGGGCTGCGCGAGCGCCTCGCGGAGTCCCACAAGCTGGGTGCCCGCTTCACCAAGTGGCGCGCCGTCCTCACCATCGGCCCCGGCCTGCCGACCTGGGGCAACCTCCACGCCAACGCGCACGCCCTCGCCCGCTACGCAGCCCTTGCGCAGGAGGCCGGCATGGTCCCCATCGTGGAGCCCGAGGTCCTCATGGACGCGGACAACCCCATCGCGGAGTGCGAGCGCGTCACCGCCCTGGCGTGGCGCGAGGTCTTCCACGAGCTGCACCTGATGGGCGTCCACCTGCCCGGCATCCTGCTCAAGCCCGGCATGGTCATCGCCGGCAAGGCGTGCCCGCAGCAGGCGCCGCCGCGCGAGGTCGCCGAGCGCACCGTGCGACTCCTGCGCGCCCACGTCCCGCCCGCCGTGCCCGGCATCGTCTTCCTGAGCGGCGGCCAGACGCCGGAGCAGGCCACCGAGCACCTCCGCCTCATGAACACGATGGGGCCCCACCCGTGGGCGCTCTCGTTCAGCTATGGCCGCGCCCTCCAGGAGCCCGCGATGAAGGCGTGGCTGGGCAAGGCGGCCAACGTCCCCGCCGCGCAGAAGGCGTTCCAGCAGGTCGCCCGCGCCAACTCGGCGGCGGCGCTGGGCAAGCAGGTGCACGAAGTCACCGCCTAGGCCCCGGCTTCGCCGTCGGCCCGGGCTACTGCCGGAGGCCGCGCGCTTCCGCCGTGAAGCAGCTCTCGATGGTCGGGTGGGCCGGGTCGGGGTGGAACAGGAGGATGCGCCAGCCGCTCGGCAGGTGCGCCTCCTCGACGGCGATGGCGGGGTCCAGCTTGCGCTCGCTGCCGTTCTCGCCCGCGAGCTGGAAGTCGAACACGACGACGGTGGTGACGTTCGCGGGGATGGGGTGCTCGGGCTGCCCGGGGCCGGCGACGTACTTGGCGATGAAGGGCGCCTCCTGCTCGTGGTGCCGCATCGCGAAGAAGAGCGCCCAGTCCGTCGTGCCCGGCACCTTGTAGCTGGGGAAGTAGACCCAGGAGAGGTGGTCGGGGAAGGACCACTCGACGTGCGCCCAGGAGTACCAGGTGAGGATGGCGGTGCTCCCGGGCGGGTAGGCGTCCTCCAGCTCCTGCCACGCCGCGGCCCAGGCGTCGTGCGCCTCGGCCTCGTCCCGCACCAACCCGCGCGAGCCCTGCGCCAGGCCGGCCAGGGGAACGAGGAGGAGCACCGCGCCGAGCGCGACCCATCCCGCGCGCGCCGCCGGCCGCCACGCGGCGAGGGCGCGCAGGGCAGCGTCACCGGCGAGGGTCGCCATCGCGTAGAGGGCGGGCAGCAGCGTCAGGACGTAGCCGATGGGGCCGCGGTCCCAGCCGTCGAACACCAGCAGGTAGAACAGCGTCCCCGGCAGGAGCCACACCGCGAGCAGCAGCCCGGCGTGGCGGGGCCAGGGGCGGGCGCGGCGCCAGGCGAGCAGGGCGAGGGCGCAGGCGCCCAGCAGGAGCACCAGCCAGTCCCAATGCAGGAAATAGAGGAGGCGGTCCACGTGCTCCCGCAGCGCCGCCGCGCCGCGCAGCCAGACGCTGTCGGCGAAGACGACGTAGGCGCTCTGCAGGTCGGTGGCCCGCTTCCACGCCGCGTAGCCGCCGCTGAGGGCGACCATCGGCAGGAACCAGAGCAGCGCCGCCCCGAGCGCCGGGAGGCCCGTCCACAGCGCCCGCCGCACGGTGCGCAGGCCCGCCCAGCGCAGGCCGGGGTCCAGCAGCGGCACCAGGACGAGCGGGCCCAGGAACAGGAAGAGGCTCTGCCGGATGCCGACGGCCAGCCCCCAGGCCGCGCCGAGCAGCGCCAGGCGCAGCGGGGTGGGGCGCTGGAGGGCGCGCCAGGCCAGCAGGGCGAGCCCGGCGCTCGCGGCGGCCTCCGCGGTGTAGGAGAGGGCGACGACGCCGTTGAACACGAACGTCGGCGCGAACGAGAACAGCAGCGCCGCCGCCACCGCGGCCCGCCGGCTGCCCCAGGCCCGCACCAGCGCGTAGAGTGCCGCGACGGCGAGCAGGCTGAACAGGGCGCTGACGAGGACGAAGGCGCCGTTGGCGTCCGGCACCCCCTTGCGCGCCAGCCAGCCGAGGAAGACGAAGACCGGGTAGCCCGGCGGGTGCGGGCGCAGGGCGGGGACGTCGTAGCGCTCGGTCGCCAGCGAGAACAGCACCGAGTCCACGGTGTAGAGGGTCCGCGACGCCCAGGCCGCGCGCACGGCGGCCGTCAGCGCGAGCAGGCCCGCCAGGGCCCAGGCGTCGCGCCGCGACCACGGGGGGGCCGGGTCCACGCCCCGCGCGACCTGCCGGCGGTTGATGGGCTTTGCCGCCCCGGGCGCGCAAGCCCTATGTGAGGCCCGCCAGTCGCCGCGCGTGGACCAGTCCGCCAGGGCCGGGCGCAGCTTCCTGCCGGCGCTGCAGTCCCTGCGCGGCCTGGCGGCGCTCTGGGTGGTGCTCTACCACCTCGACGTGGCGCTGCGCGGGGCCGGGCTGGCGATGCTGGGCATCAGCGGCATCCGCGCCGGCTGGCTCGGCGTCGACCTCTTCTTCGTCCTGTCGGCGTACCTGCTGGGGCCGCCGTTCCTGGAGGGCCGCGCGCCGCGCTACCGGCGCTTCCTGGCCGACCGCTTCCTCCGCATCGCCCCCGCCTACTACGCGGCCGCCGCGGTGAGCGCCGCCGTCCTCCTGGTCTTCTTCCGCGACCGCTGGGACCCGCTCGCGGCCTCGTTCAGCCTCGTCTTCCTCAACAACAGCACGGGGAAGCTCCTGCTCGCCCTCAACCCGGTCTTCTGGACGCTCGCGGTGGAGATGCAGTTCTACCTCCTGCTGCCGCTGCTGGCCCGCCTCTTCACCGGCCGCCGCTGGCCGTGGGGGCTGGCGCTCTGCCTCGCGGCGAGCTACCTCTTCCGCGGCCTCACCTACCAGATGGGCGGGGAGTGGATCGTCGCCAGCACCTTCTGGTTCCCCGCGTTCCTCGGCCACTTCGCCCTGGGGCTGGCGGCGGCGCGCATCCGCACCGTGCCCTGGCCCGCCCTCGCCGGCCTGCTGGGCTGCCTGCTCGTCGGCGTCCCGGTGGCGCTCTGGATCACCCCGGGCGACATCGCGTACGGCTACGACTCGCTGCCCGGGCAAATCATCGTGCGGACCGTGGCGGCGTGCGGCTTCGCGTTGATCCTGCTGGCCGCCGCGACGCCGGGGCGCATCCAGCGGGCGCTCGAGGTGCGGCCCCTGCAGGCGCTGGGCAACATGAGCTACAGCCTCTACCTCGCCCACCTGCCGGCGCAGGTGGTGGTGCAGTGGGCCGTCGGCCTCACCCCCGAGCACCGCACGCAGTACATCCTGGTGGCGGCCGCGGCCAGCCTCGTCTACGGCGCCATGCTGTACGGCCTGGTGGAGCGCCCCGCCGAGCTGCTGCGGCGCCGGCTCAAGGCGCGCGCGGCGCAGGCGTAGCGGAGGCGGCCGCGAGCGCGGCGGCAAGCTGCGCCTCCCGCCCCGGGCAGCGCTGCCCCTGGAAGATGGCGAAGCCGTCGTTCTCCCACACCTTGCAGTCGGCGTACGCCACGCGCAGGGCCTGGTTCATCGGGCGGTCGTTCTTGCCCAGCAGCGTCGCCTGCGGCCCCTCGACCGCCTTGGCCCACGTCGCCGGCGGCACCTCGATGAAGGTGTAGGCCCAGCCGGTGAAGTTGGCGGTCTCGGCGAAGGGGTAGTAGAGGTAGAACCACTCGACGTCCACCACCATCACGTCGGTGGAGCCGTCCAGGGGCAGGGCCGCGACGGGGGCATCGAGGGGGTGCCGGTAGTCCAGCGCCGCGTGCAGGTCGGGCAGCGGCAGGGAGCCGCCCTGCAGCGGCAATGCGACCGCGTTGGCGCCCACGCTCCCCGGCAGCACGGCGGAGGCCAGGAGGAGCAGGGCGAGCGCGGCGGCCCCCGCCTGCCCCACCCGCCGCCCCACCGGGGTGGCCATGCGCCGCAACGCCTCCTCCAGCGCGACCGCCGCGGCCGCCAGGGCGAGGACCTGCGGCGGCACCAGGTACCACCCCTCGACGCCGCGGTGCAGCGCCACCCCGTAGACGCCGTAGAAGAGCGGGAACACCAGCGCCCAGAGCGCCAGGCGGCGGGTGCGCGGCCAGCGCAGGCCCAGCAGCACCAGGGGCAGCAGCCACGCGGAGGCGAAGAGGCCGTCCAGCAGGCCCAACGTCGCCTTGGAGGTCGACCACCCGGGCGGGATGCCGCCGAGGCCGAAGACGCTCACCAGCAGCGGGACCGGCGCGAGCAGGCCGGCCGCCAGGTAGGCCGTGCACGCCTTGTCGAGGCGCGCGGGCCAGAGCCCCACCTCGCGGCGCCGCAGCCCCTGCGCGAGCGAGGCGAGGAACACCGCCAGGATGCCAGCCGCCGCGACCTCCTTCACCCACGCCGCGGCCAGGAACGCGGCGGCGGCGCGGCCGTGCCAGCCCCGCCCGTGCAGCAGGATGCCCGCGACGAACAGCACCGCCATGAGGGAGTCCGGGAAGGCGCGGATGCCCCACCCGACGATGCCGGGCAGCACCGCGACCGCCACCCCCACGCCGGCGCGGGCCCAGCGGCCGCCGCCCGCCTGCGCCACCAGCGCCATCGCCAGCGGCGCCAGCAGGCTCGACAGGAGCGCGTGCCACACCCGGTAGCCCAGGAAGGAGACCGCCGCGCCGGGCCAGAGCAGCAGCGAGAACAGCGGCCGCTGCCAGAAGAGCCAATGCGTGGTGGGCGTCTCGGGGTAGAGGACGTGCGGGGCGTGCGGCGACAGGCCGAGGTGGCGGGCGACGTAGAAGTGCGCCGCCTCGTCGCCGTAGACGGGGGTGCCGAGGAACCAGGCCCGCACCGCGAGCGCCAGCGCGTAGGCCGCCACGTAGGGCAGCCAGGGGCGGACGCGCGCGGCAAGGGACTCCTCCACGGCGCAGCACCGGGGGCCGGGTTGAAGCCTTTCCGCGCCGGCGCTCCGCCGAACCACGCAGGCCACGGAATGCATGGAAGCGGGTCTTCCGCGGGTTCCGCGACCTCCGCGGCCCGTCGGCGAAGCAGCGACCCAAACGGAGAAGCCTCGGTGCATGGTCCCGCGCCCCATGCACGCCAAGGAGCTCGGCCACGCCGTGTTCTACGTCCGCGACCTCGCGGCCTCGCTGCGCTTCTACCGCGACCTCCTCGGCTTCAAGGTCGTGGGCGACGCGTTCGGCGGCCAGGCCGCTGCGCTCACATCCGGCCGCACCCACCACGAACTGCTGCTC
>JAIVGU010000232.1 GCA_020201445.1 Halobacteriales archaeon | reverse complement strand
CTCCACCACGGGGGCGAGGGCCTGCAGCGCGGGGACGTTGTGGCCGTAGTCGACCAGCACCGTGTAGCCCTCCATCTCCACCACGTTGAGGCGGCCGGGCAGGTGCTCGGGCGAGGCGTGGAAGGTCTCCAGCGCGCGGCGGATGGCCTCGCACGGCACGCCGATGGCGTGGCACGCGGCGACGGCGGCGAGGACGTTTTGGACGTTGAAGCGCGCGGCGCCGCGCAGGGTCACCGGGAAGTCGCGGACGTCGCCCACCAGCTCGTCGCCGACGCCGTCGCGCACCACCACGGAGTTGCCGTTGAGGGTTACGGCGCGGCCGCTGCGCTGCACGTGCTCGGCGACGCGGGGCGAGTCGCCGTTGAGGGAGAACAGCGTGACCCGCGAGCGCAGCCGGTCGACGTAGCCGTGCGCCAGGTCGTCGTCCGCGTTCAGCACCGCCGTGCCGTTGCGCGCCACGTTCTCCACCACGACCGCCTTGAGGTCGGCGAGGTCCTCCAGCGTCTCGATGCCGCCCTCGCCGAGGTGGTCGCTGGCGACGTTGAGCAGGACCCCGACGTCGGCGCGGTCGTAGCCGAGGCCGCGGCGCAGGATGCCGCCCCGCGCCACCTCCAGCACCGCGTGGTCGACGATGGGGTCGCCCAGGACGACGCGCGCCCCCTCCGGGCCGGAGTAGTCGCCCTCCATGACCGGGTCGCCGTCGACCTCCACGCCCGTCGTCGTGGCCAGGCCGACCCTCGCCCCATGGGCCCGGAGGATGTGGCTGATGATGCGCACCGTTGTCGTCTTGCCGTTCGTGCCGGTCACGGCGAGGACTGGGATACGGCCGTCGGCGCGGTTGGGGAACAGCATGTCGACGATGGGCGCGCCGACGTTGAGCGGCCGGCCGCTGCTGGGCTGGGCGTGCATCCGGAGCCCGGGCGCCGCGTTGACCTCCACGACGCCGCCGCGGGTCTCGCGCAGCGGCTGGCGCAGGTGGGGGGCCACGACGTCGATGCCGATGAGGTCGAGGCCGACGAGGCGGCTGATGCGCTCGCACATCCGCCGCACGTGCGGGTGCGCCTCGGCGGTCACGTCGGTGGCGGTGCCGCCGGTGCTCAGGTTCGCGGTCCCCTTGAGCCGCACCACCTGCCCCACGGCGGGGACGGAGTCGGGGGTGAGCCCCTCGCGCGCCAGCAGCTCCAGGCTGTGCCCGTCGAGGTCGATGCGGGTGAGGAAGTTGTCGTGCGCCTCGCCGCGGCGGGGGTCGCGGTTGGCCTGGTCCACCAGCTGCGCGATGGTGCTGGTGCCGTTGCCGGTGACCATGGCGGGGTCGCGCCGCGCGGCGGCCACGAAGCGGTGGTTGACCACCAGGACGCGGAAGTCGTCGCCCTGCAGGAACTGCTCGACGAGGACGTGGCGGTGGATGGCCTGCGCCGCGTCGAAGGCGGCCCGCAGCTGCGCCTCGTCCTGGATGTCGGTGGTGACGCCGCGGCCGTGGTTGCCCACCAGGGGCTTGAGGACGACGGGGTAGCCGAAGTCGCGCGCCACGTCGAGGGCGCCCTCCCAGGAGGAGACGACGTCGCCGCGCGGCACCGGGACGCCCGCCTCGGAGAGGATGCGCTTGGTGCGCTCCTTGTCGTCGGCAATCTCGGCGCCGATGCAGCTCGTCCGGCCGGTCAGGCTGGCCTGGATGCGCTGCTGGCGGGCGCCCTGCCCGAGCTGGAGGTAGTTGCCCTCGTCGAGGCGGGTCACCGGGATGCCGCGGCGGCGCGCCTCGCGCACGATGGCGTCCGTCGAGGGGCCCAGCGCGTTGCGGGCCTGCAGGCGCCGCAGCTCCTCCACCATGGGCGCCAGCCGGGGCGGGTCGCCGTCCAGGAGGCCCTCCACCACCTCGACCGCCATGCGGCCCGCCTCGATGCCGGCCTCGGCGTCGCGGTAGCGGTAGACGATGGCGTAGCGGCCGGGGACGCGGGTGGCGCGGGTCTTGCCGAAGCCGACGTGCATCCCGGCGAGGCACTGCAGCTCCAGCGCGACGTGCTCGATGACGTGGCCCAGCAGCGTCCCCTCCTGCAGGCGCTCCAGGAAGCCGCCGGGGTGCTCGGGGCTGCAGCGGTGCTCCGCCAGGCTGGGCAGGAGCGTCTGCAGGGCCTTGGGGAAGCCCGCCAGCTCCGAGGTCGGCGTCTCGGCCAGCCCCTCGAGGTCCAGCACGAGGCGGACGGTCGGGTACGGGCTGTGGTGGTTGGGGCCCGGGAGGGCGCGGTGCTCGACGATCTTCATGCTCGTTCCTCCTTTTTCTTGGCGGGCGGGGGGACCTCGAGGCGCTGGTCGGCCAGGTGGTAGAGGTGCCCCTGCACCAGGGTGTGGACGATGATGTTCTGCACGGCGATGGCCTCGCCGATGCCGATGTCGCTGATGTTGGTGTAGCGCAGGTGGTGGCCGTCCACGACGACCGCCACGCCGGCGCCGATGACCTCGACGCGCTCGCCGTCGCGGATGATGATGCCGGTGTCCTCGCCGATGCCGAGCCCGATGTAGCCCGGGTTGCTGGTGACGACCTCCAGCAGGCGGCTCAGGCGGCCGCGGTCGAGGAAGTGGGTGTCGATGACGCAGCTCTTGATGAGGCCCAGGCCGGGGGTCATCTGGACCGACCCCTTGCGCATCACGCCCTCGGGCTTGGACTCGAAGATCATGGTGGCGCTCATCGCCGCGGCGCCCGCGCTGGTGCCGGCCACCACGCCGCCGTTCCAGTAGTGCTCCTTGATGGCGCGCGCCACCTTGGTGCCGCCCAGCAGGCTGGTGAGGCGGAGCTGGTCGCCGCCGGTGAAGTAGACGACGTCGCAGGCGCGGATGCGCTCGGCGAATTCCTTGCGGTCGGCGGCGTCGCGGTCCTGCATGTCCATGACGTTGACGGTCTTGATGCCGAGCTTGCCGAACGCCTTGACGTAGTCGTCCGCGACGGTGCGCGGGATGCTGGAGGCGGTGGGGATGACCTCGACCACCTCGGAGCCTCCCTCGGGCAGGTCGGTGACGCGCTTGAGGACGGTCTTGCCGAACTCCTTGTCCTCGTTGCCGCCGATGGCCACCAGGAGGCCGCGCGGGGCGGGCACGCGGTCCGGCGTCACGGCGCCCCCCGATGCGCGGCCCACGCCATGTCGCGGTTGCTGTGGCCGGCCCACGCCTCGCCGAAGAGCGCGATGGCGCCCACGTCGACGTGGGTGGGGAAGAGGCTGCACGCCTCCTCCAGGACGGCGGACGGCGGGCGCCCCGCCTCCAGCTCCACGTAGATGCGGCGGCTGAGCATCTGGCGCGCCAGGAAGTCGCCCGCGCCCGTCACCGCGACGGCGCCCTTGGGGCCGGCGTAGATGCCGCAGCCGATGAGGGGGACGTCGCCGACCCGGCCCAGGAGGGTGCTGATGGTGCCGCCGGTGCTGCTGGCGGCGGCGAAGGTGCGGCCGTCGGTGGCGAGCACCCCCACGGTGTCGCTGTCGCCCAGCATGGACTTGATGTCCTGCGGGTAGTTCCAGTGCAGCGCCAGGGTGGTCATGTCCCAGGAGTACTCCTCCGCCTGCGCCTTGGCCAGCCGCAGCACCTTGCGCACCTCGTCGTAGCGCCGCTTGGCCTCGGGCGTGAACGGGTCGTACGGCGGGTGGCCGTGCATGCGGGCGAACGCGATGGCGCCCTCCCCCACCAGCAGGTTGTGCGGCGTGGAGTGGACCAGGGCCGCGACCTCGACGGGGTGGCGCACGTCGCGGATGCAGGCGACGGCGCCGTACTTGCCGTCCGAGGTCATGCAGGAGGCGTCCATCTCGATGGTCTTGCCGTCGAGGCGGAGGTTGCTGCCGGTGCCGGCGTTGAAGCGGTGGTCGTCCTCCAGCAGCGAGCAGCCCTCCACCGCCGCCTGCAGGGGCGAGCCGCCGCGCCCCAGGGTCTCGAGGGCCCGCCGGCACGCTGCCTCGGGGCCGTCACGGTCCATGGGGCTGCTGGCGGCGCCTCCGTGCGCCACGGCGAGATGCGTGGTGGTCCCTCCCGGAAACCTGGGCGGCGCCCAGGCAGGACCCCCCCTAAGCCGCCGCCACGCTAAAGGGGGCAAGCGCCCCGAACAAGTCTGGCCCTCCTGGAGGCCGTGGCGAGGGCCCGTCTGGCTTGGTCCGAGCGGCGCGAAGACGCGGGACGCAGGGCTGGGCCGGCACTCCTTTGCGGTGGCTGGCAGGCTAGGACAACCAACTGGCCTGCAACGGCGACGGGCCGGAAACGGCCTACGCCGTCAGCTCTTCTTCCTGCTGGGCGCCGGCAGGCTGAGCGATGACCTTCTCCGGGAAGTGGCTCAGGATGACGATGTCGCCCTTCGAGGCGACCCAGCGGTACGGGACGGCGACGTTGTAGCCGCCCTCGATGAGCTTGCTGTTGGTGCGCGTCAGGACCAGGCTCCCGACCTTGCGGTTGGGCAGGTCCAGGAGGACGTTCTGCACCACACCGACGTAGTGGCCCCCGTGCGTGTAGACGGGGAGATTGATGAAGGAAGTGACCTCAGCGTCCAAGCGGCATCCCTGGAACGTCCCATGCCCTGGCCGCTTAAACTCTTTCTTCTTCGCCCGGAGGGGCTCCAGGAAGGCCGGAGCGTGGGTTTTCCTCGGGGGTTGCGGGGTCACCAGAAGACCAAGCCCTTGGTGGCGAAGTAGACCCCCATCAGGAAGCCCACCAGGGCGCCGCCGTTCAGGAGCGGCAGGCCCGCCTGGGGGTTGCCGCGCAGGACGTAGCCCATCAGCACCCCGAAGCCCACCAGCGTCCCCAGCGCCGCGCCGAGGGCGGGGAACGGCCCCCAGCCCGGCTGGGCGAACTGGAGGGAGGAGACGACCAGGATGGTGGGCATCACGAGGTCGCCCAGGCCCATGAACATCGCCTCGCGCTGCGCCTTCGTCGCCTCGCTGGCCTGGCGCAGGTGTGCGGCCTCGGAGCGGAAGCGGTAGCCGCCGTGCTTGGGGATGACCAGCAGCACCGGCAGGCGCAGCTCGATGACCGTGTCGGCGAGGCTCAGCATGTGCTTGGTGCGGTAGACCGCCACCGCGTCGTACACGGCGAGAAGCCCCAGCAGCACCACGACCGGGACCAGGCCGAGGCTGATGCCGAAGATGGCGGCGGAGCCGGCCGCGACCAGCAGCCCCACCGCGTCGACGACGTACCACTCCGGGTGCCAGTAGAGCGCCGCCACGGAGCCCAGGGCGATGGCGCCCGCGACGCCGAGCGCCGTCATCGCCGGCAGCGCCAGCGTCACGGCCAGGAGCGGATACGCGACGTAGCCGATGGTGAGGGCGACCGTGGTGAGGATGATGAGGCGGATGAGCCACTTGGCACCCTTCTTCGCGATGTAGAGGATGAGGAACGTGAAGGCGAGGATGAGCGCGATGTACCAGAGGGAGTTGCTGACCTCCTCCGGGTTCTCGAACGCCTGCAGCCCCGCCGTCTTGAACGGCGCCGCGAACGCCACCGCCAGGAGCATGGTCGCCACGAAGAACGCCAGCAGGGCGGCGGTCCCGCGGTACTCGGCCGCCGTCACCGGCAGCGGCGGGTGCGGGGTGGCCAACTCCGCCACGGTGGAGGTCGGCGCGGGGGCCGGGGCCGCCTCATCCAGCTTCATGCGGCGGGCAGCCCGGTCGCCGGGATAAATGGCGCGACTTCCCCTCGACGGAACCACGGATTGCACGATGCGGACAGGTTGTGTCCACAGCAATGCCC
>JAIVGU010000044.1 GCA_020201445.1 Halobacteriales archaeon | reverse complement strand
ACCTATCGCTGTGCTACCTGAACCACATCCTGTCGCCCCTGTACTGGGTCTACCACTGCCTCTAAGGCCCAGCCCCAAAGCCCCAAGAACGCCCTCCGGCTGGCCGCCCGCGTGCCCCACGACGTGCTCATCATCGGCAGCGGCCCCGCGGGCTGCACCGCCGCGCTGTACGCCGCCCGCGCCAACCTGAAGGTCCTGGTCCTGGCGGGCTACGAGGCGGGCGGGCAACTGATGATCACCTCCGACGTCGAGAACTACCCCGGCTTCCCCGCGGCGGTCACCGGCCCGGAGCTGATGGACCGGATGCGGAAGCAGGCGGAGCGCTTCGGGGCGGTCTTCAAGGACGAGGACGCCACCACCGTCGACTTCACCGGGCGCCCCTTCACCGCCACCAGCGCGTCAGGGACGCACGAGGCGCGCACCGTCATCGTCGCCACCGGCAGCAGCGCCAAGTGGCTCGGCATCCCCTCGGAGACCCGGCTGCGCGGCCACGGCGTCTCGGCGTGCGCCACCTGCGACGGCTTCTTCTTCAAGGACAAGGAGGTCGTGGTCGTGGGCGGCGGCGACTCCGCGATGGAGGAGGCGACCTTCCTCACCAAGTTCGCCACCAAGGTCACCATCCTCCACCGCCGCGACGCGTTCAAGGCGAGCAAGATCATGGCGGCGCGCGCCCTCGCCCACCCCAAGATCCAGGTGCGCTGGGACACGGTCGTCGAGGAGGTGCTGGGGCAGGACAAGGTGGAGGGCGTCCGCCTGCGCAACCTCAAGACCGGCCAGGTCGAGGTGCTCCCCTGCGGCGGCTACTTCAGCGCCATCGGCCACGTCCCCAACACCGCCCTGTTCAAGGGCCAACTCCACCTCGACGAGATGGGCTACATCGTGCAGGAGGGGATGTACGACACCTACACCAGCATCGAGGGGGTCTTCGTGGCGGGCGACGTCTACGACCACCGCTACAAGCAGGCCATCACGGCGGCGGGCTCCGGCTGCAAGGCGGCCATCGACGCCGAGCGCTGGCTGGAGTCGCAGGCGCAGCACTGACCCCCTTTCCAACCAAGGATTTCACGGATGACACGGAGGCGCCAGTCGCCTCAGATGACTCAGATTCAATCCTGAGAACATCCGAGAAATCTGAGGATGTCCCATGCACCAGGCTGGAATCCTTGCCATCCGTGGAATCCATGGTTCGGTCGAGAGGTCACACCAGCGGCCGCTCGCCGGGGTACGTCACCTGCCCGTCCTTGACGCGGGCGAACGGCGTCATCTTGTGCGGGGCGCTGTGCTCCGCGTCGATGGCCTGGACGACCTCGACGCCGCGCGCCACCAGGGCGTCGGCCAGGAGGCTGCGGTGGCAGCGCCAGGGAACCGCCTCGGAGCACATCACGGCCGTCGGCTGCTCCGCCGCGAGGCGCAGGAGCTTGCGCAGGCCCTCCTGGAACTCCGCCGTGTCCATGTGGTCGGCGTAGCCCTTGAACTGCTCGTTGCGCCACGCCGTGTTGATGGAGCCGGGCACCGGCTTGCGGCGGCCACCCAGCGCAGGCAGGTGGACATAGCGGACGCCCTCCTGGGCGAGCGCCTCCTGCAGCACGTCGGGGTTGGCCCAGGGCACGAAGCGGCTGCCGGCGTGGGTCCGCACGTCCGCCAGGAGCTGGATGCCGTGCGCCCGCAGCATCGCCAGGAAGTCGGCGAGGGGGCGGTTGGAGTGGCCGAGGGCGACAATGCGCGTGCGCTTGGATTAGGGAATAGAATCTGTGTGTTGCGGTGTGGTCGGGGAAAGCATTCCACCTCACCAGAGGATGTGGAGGGCGGACGGAACCCCGTTTCTGCACGCGATGTGCCCCATGGGCGACCTGGAAATCCTGGCTAGGTCAGGGTGAGCTGGGCGCCCATGCCGTTGTGGAACTTGCACATGACGTGGTAGACGCCGGCGTTTGGGAACTTGAACTCGTCCGTCTCGCCGGGCTTGAGGGTCTTGTCGTGCAGGACGTGGCCGGCCTCGTCGTGGATGGTGACGGTGTGGTCGCGGGTGCCCTTGTTCTGGAAGTGGGCCGCCTGGTCGGCCTTGAAGGTGGCCTCCTCCGGCTGGTACTTGTTGTCCACCAGGTCCAGGTGGGTGGCGTCGCTGGTGTTCGTCGCGGTCGGCGGCGAGGACGAGGAGCAGCCGGCGAGGGCGAGGCACGCCACGGCGAGCAGCGCAGCGCAGGAGGGGCGGAGCATGCGGCGGCCATTCGGGGGCCAGGATTGAACCTTGCCTTTCACTTCCACCCTGGCCCTCCGCCGAGGACGCCGGGCACGCCGAAGCCCTTCCCGGCGTCCCCTGAGCTCCCGGCGGATGGCCGTGGGCCAAGCCCCGGTCCACGCCACTTAAGGGGCCGACCCTCCTCGGCGCCGCGTGGGCCTCGCGGACCTCGGCATCGACGGGCGCGTCGCCGCGCTGCTGGAGGCCCAGGGCATCCAGGACCTCTACCCGCCGCAGAAGGAGGCGTGGCGCTCCATCGCCTCCGGCCGCAACGCCATCGTGGCCATCCCGACCGCGTCCGGCAAGTCGCTGGTGGCCTACCTCGCCATCCTGCACCGCTGGCTCACGACCGGCAAGAAGGCGCTCTACATCGTCCCGCTGCGGGCGTTGGCGTCGGAGAAGTTCGAGGAACTGCAGCAGTTCCGTTCCCTGGGAATCACCGTCGGCATGAGCACCGGCGACCTGGACGAGCGCGACCAGCGCCTCGGCCGCTTCGACGTCATCGTCTGCACCAGCGAGAAGGCGGACGCCCTACTGCGCCACCGCACCGGCTGGATCGACCAGGTCGGCTGCGTCGTCGTGGACGAGTTCCACCTCCTCAACGACCCCGGCCGCGGCCCGACGCTGGAGGTCACGGTGACGCGGTTCCGCGCCCTCGTCCCGGGCGCGCAGGTGGTCGGCCTCTCCGCGACGGTCGCCAACGCGAGGGAGATGGCCGACTGGCTCGACGCCAGCCTCGTCACCAGCGACTGGCGGCCCGTCAAGCTCTCCACCGGCACCTACCTCGGCGACACCCTGGAGTTCCTCGGCCAGAAGCCCCGTACCCTGCCCGCCGGGGGCGACCCCGTGGCAAGCCTCGTCGAGGAGACCATCAAGGAGGGGGGCCAGTGCCTCGTCTTCGTCTCCACGCGCAAGTCGGCGGAGGCGCAGGCGCAGCGGCTCGCCGGCCCCGTGCGCGCCCTGCTTCGCCCCGAGGAGCTGGCCGCCGTCGAGGAGGCAGCGTCAGCGCTGGAGGACGGCGGCGAGGGCTCGCCGACGGCGAAGAAGCTGCACAAGCTCGCGCGGGCCGGCGTCGCCTACCACACCGCCGGCCTCGACAGCTCGCAGCGCCGCTTCGTGGAGCAGCAGTTCCGCGCCGGCCGCCTCAAGGTCCTCTGCGCGACGCCCACGCTCGCCGCCGGCGTCAACACCCCGGCGCGGCGGGTGGTCATCCGCGACCTCACCCGCTTCGAGATGGGCGAGGGGGCGCGGCCGCTGCCGGTGATGGAGGTCAAGCAGATGATGGGCCGCGCCGGCCGCCCCCGCTACGACCCCTACGGCGAGGCGGTCCTGGTCGTCAAGAGCCCGGACATGAAGGAGCAGGCGGAGGAGACCTACCTGCGCGGCGAGGTGGAGGCGGTGGTGAGCAAGCTCGCCGCCGACGCCGCGCTGCGGACGCACGTCCTGGCCAGCATCGCGGGCGGCTACTGCACCACCATCGGGCAACTGGAGGAGTTCTTCCAGCGCACCTTCTGGGCGCAGGAGGCGAGCCAGTGGCTGGTGCGCGACCGCATCGAGGACGTGCTGTCGTTCCTGCAGGACAACGACTTCGTGGAGCCGGCCGCCGGGGCGCGCATCAAGGCCACCCCGTTCGGGCTGCGCACCAGCGACCTCTACCTCGACCCGTTCAGCGCGCTGCGCCTGCGCTCCGCCCTGGAGGCCTCCGTCGAGGGGCCGTCGCCGTGGGCGCTCCTGCAAGCCGTCTGCGGCTGCCCCGACCTCTTCCCGCTCTACCTGCGCTCCGGCGACGACTGGGTGCAGGAGCGCTTCTGGATGCGCCACGAGGAGATGCTCGTGGCGTCCGACGGCCGCGACCTGGAGGCGGCGCTCAGCTACGCCAAGACCGCGTTCCTGCTGGAGGACTGGATGGCGGAGGTCCACCTCGACGTCCTCGAGGAGCGCTACGTCGTCGGCCCCGGCGACATCCGGATGCGCCTCGACAACGCCCAGTGGCTCGTGCACGGCATGCGCGAGCTGGCCCGCGCCCTGCGGCCCGACTGGGTACCGCTCCTCACCGACCTGGGCCTGCGGCTGGAGCACGGCGTCAAGGAGGAGCTGCTGCCGCTCATCCGCCTCAAGGGGGTGGGCCGCATCCGCGCCCGCACCCTGCACGCCAACGGCCTCAAGCGGCCCGGCGACCTCAAGGCGCTCCCCGCCGCGCGCCTGGCGCTGCTCCCTGGCTTCGGCCCCAAGCTCGCCGCCGACATCCTGTCGCAGGTGGGCGGCGACCCGGACCAGGCGCCGCCGCAGCCGCAGGCCACCCCGCCCGGCAAGGGCAAGGGCCAAGCCACCATCGGCGACTTCGGGTCGTGAGCCCCATGGCCCCGACCGAACCACGAATTGCACGAATTCCACGAAGGACGACGGACGGTTCGGGCGCTTCGTGGAATTCGTGGCTTAGAACGAGCCTGCGACGAGGGTTCAAATCCCTCCGGGCCCGCTCCCTCGCCCATCCAATGCCTGGAGGCAGGGGATTCCGCTGCGCTTCGTGGAATTCGTGCAATTCGTGGTTCCAAGGGAGGGCGACGAAATGATGGACTACCCCGCCGAGCAGGTCGCCCTCTGCGGCGTCGTGGGCCCGCTGCGGCTGGAGGACGTCCTCTTCGCGGCGCAGAAATCCAGCCGCATCGCGCCGCTCCAGGTCGTGCGCGCCGACCGCGTCGTCGGGGCCGACCACGTCCGCAGCGCCGCCCTGCACGCCCACCGCGCGTTCGCGGAGGGGCGCGCCCAGGCGGACGCCCTGGAGGTCGAGTTCCTGCGCTACCTCGCCGGCGAGCGCCAGATCCGCCGCGCCCTCGACAAGATGGGGCTGCCCGAGGGTGCCGCGGCCGGCGTCGTCGTGGGGCTGGGCGAGAAGCGGGCCGACGCGGTGCGGCACTTCGTCCACAGCCTCGGCCTGCGCGAGGACGACACGCTGGTGCGCGCCGACCTCGCCCGGCTGCGCGGCTTTGGCATCACGGACGCGCAGCTCGCCGCGACCACGCCGTCACGCCACCTCGACCTCGCGCTCGAGGCGGTCGCGTCGGTCGATTTGCTTAAGTAGAGCCTCCAAGTCGCGCCGCCCATCCGCAAGGGCTGGGGCCTTTCGAGGCTCCAGCGAGCACACGGGCCCGTGGGGTAGCTTGGATATCCTTTAGGCTTGCGGAGCCTGCGACGAGGGTTCAAATCCCTCCGGGCCCGCTTCCCGCATTCTTGATTTCCGGGGGGAGGGATGGCCCGGCACGGCATCCCTTGCCTCGCCCGAGGGGGCCCCTCCAGGCGGTTTTCCCAGCAAAGGTGCGGCTAAGTAAGCCTCGCCCAATCAGCCCCCAGTGGCGGCAACCCAGGAGAAGGTCGTTGACAGCCTGCAGGACTACGGGGAGTGGGTCCGCACGGCGGGCAGCTCGGCGCGGGTGGTCGCGGTGGTGCCCATCTACGGGACCCCGGTCCGGTTCAGGATCATCTACGTCGCCGGTTGAGGCCGTCCTGTGC
>JAIVGU010000043.1 GCA_020201445.1 Halobacteriales archaeon | reverse complement strand
GCCGTAGTCGGGCTCGTAGTCGGCGTCCCAGGCGCGGCCCGCCCAGTCGCGCAACTCGGCGGTGATGTCCTTGCCGTTGAGGTAGACGGTGTGCGTGGCGAGCGTCTCGCCGAACTCGATGGTGAGCTGGTGGCCGCTCAAGGCTTGGCCGTCGCCGGGGAGGATGATGGGCCACGGCGCCGTCCGGTCGTGCCTAGTCATCTGCGGCACGTCGGTGTCGCACTTCTCCTGCGCCGGGGTGGGGGCGGTGTCGCAGTTGTCGACGATGGCCTTGGCCCAGAAGCGCGCCAGCTCGTTGTTGCTGGCGTCGTAGGCGTGCACGGCGGCGGCGTAGGTGCCGTCGGGGACGAGCGGGGTCTTGATGGGGATGAAGAAGCCGTCCGTCGGGTCGCGGTCGGCGCGGTAGTTGGGCACGTAGGCGCCCGTCACCCACGGGGCCGGCGCGGTGCCGCACGCGGTCTCGTCGAAGTCGGTGGTCTGCGGGCCGAAGCTGAAGCCGAAGACGGTGATCTTGTCCGCGTCGGCGCCGATGGCCTGGAACTGCGCGAAGAACTGGCCCTGGGCGCGGATGAAGCCGTCGCTGCCCGGCTGCAGGTCGGGGTTGCGGAAGACCAACTGGATGTCGCCGCAGTGGTGCGTCTGCGCCTCGGCCGGGAACGCCAGCAGCGACAGGAGCAGGAGGAGCGCCAAGGGGACGCCGCGGAGACCGGCCATCGGGCTGCCCATTTCTGTGCCGCACCTAAAGGGTTCCGGCACGGACGGTGCGCTCGGCATCCAGCCCGGCGAATCCGCAGATTTCGCGGATTGAGTTCTCAGCGTCCTATTTGGCGGATGGCAGGCGGAGCCGGACCTGTCTCCCCCGAAATCCCTGAATCCCCAAATCCCGGGCCTCGACCGCTCCGCCCAGCGTTCGCCTCCAAGGTGCTGTGGGCGGCCCGACAGACGCGGTCCTGGACGGCCAGGCGAAGGCCGGACGCACAAGGCATG
Organism: Halobacteriales archaeon; assembly: GCA_020201445.1. The sequence goes on along the minus strand of JAIVGU010000043.1, from coordinate 4,827 downwards.
TGGGGCGCAACGTCTTCGCCCACAGTTCCCGCCAAGGAACCTCACCTGTCTGGGTTTCCTTCCTGGCATGGCCGAAAGGGCTTTTACGCAGTTCGCATAGCTGAATCCCAGAGCCTGACCTTCGGGCCAGGCCATTTGCAGGTGACACACCATGTCGAATGGACAAACCGCCACTGGACAACCCATCTACATCCTCAAGGAGGGGACCGAGCGCACCCGCGGCCGCACCGCGCAGAGCAACAACATCTACGCCGCCCGCCTCATCGCGGAGACGGTCAAGTCCACCCTCGGCCCCCGCGGCATGGACAAGATGCTGGTCGACAGCATGGGCGACGTCGTCATCACCAACGACGGCGCGACCATCCTGAAGGAGATCGACGTGGCGCACCCCGCCGCGAAGATGGTCATCGAGGTCGCCAAGACCCAGGACGCCGAGTGCGGCGACGGCACCACCACGTCGGTCATCCTGACCGGCGAGCTGCTGAAGGTCGCGGGCGACCTGCTGGAGAAGGGCATCCACCCCACCACCATCACCGCCGGCTACCAGATGGCGGCCAAGCAGGCCGTCGAGGTCCTCGAGGGCATGGCGATGAACGTCAAGAAGACCGACACCGCCACCCTGAAGCAGATCTCGGTCACGAGCCTCAACTCGAAGAACATCAGCTACAACTCCGCCCTCATCTCGGACATCGTCGTCAAGGCCTGCACCTCGGTCGCGGAGACCACCGGCTCGGGCAAGGACGCCAAGACCGAGGTCGACCTCGACAACATCCTCATCCAGAAGGCCAAGGGCGGCAGCCTGGAGGGCACCGAGCTCATCCAGGGCATCATCCTCGACAAGGAGCGCGTCCACTCCGGCATGCCGATGTCGGTCAAGAACGCGAAGATCGCCCTCGCCAACGCCGCCCTCGAGATCAAGAAGACCGAGGTCGACGCCAAGATCGAGATCACCGCGCCCAACCAGCTTGAGGCGTTCCTGGCCCAGGAGGAGAAGACCCTCAAGGACATGGTCGAGAAGGTCAAGAAGTCGGGCGCCAACGTCCTCGTCTGCCAGAAGGGCATCGACGACCTCGCGCAGCACTTCCTGAGCAAGGCCGGCATCTACGCCGTCCGCCGCGCCAAGAAGTCCGACATGGAGAAGCTCGCCAAGGCCACCGGCGCCTCGATCGTCAACACCCTCGACGATCTGAACGCCAAGAGCCTGGGCAGCGCCGGCCTGGTCGAGGAGCGCAAGATCGGCGAGGACAAGTTCACCTTCGTCACCGAGTGCCCGAGCGCCAAGGCCGTCAGCATCCTGCTGCGCGGCGGCACCGAGCACGTCGTCGACGAGGCCGAGCGCGCCATGCACGACGCCCTCAGCGTCGTCGCCATCTCCCTCGAGGACGGCAAGATGACCCCCGGCGGCGGCGCCGCGGCCACCGAGATCGCCATGAGCCTGCGCGACTGGGCCTCCACCGTCGGCGGCCGCGAGCAGCTGGCCATCGAGGCCTTCGCGGACGCGGTCGAGGTCGTGCCCCGCACCCTGGCCGAGAACGCCGGCCTGGACGAGCTGGACATCCTGCTCAACCTGCGCCGCGCCCACAAGAAGGGCCAGAAGAACGCCGGCATCAACGTCTTCAGCGGCAAGATCGAGGACATGGTCGAGAACCACGTCATCGAGCCCCTGCGCGTCGGCACCCAGGAGATCAAGGCCGCCACCGAGGCCGCCGTCATGATCCTGCGCATCGACGACGTCATCGCCGCGAAGTCCTTCAGCCCCCCCGCGGGCGGCCCCGGCGGCGCCGGCGGCATGGGCGGCGGCGACATGGACTTCTGAGGTCCAGGCGACCTCCCTCCCCCCTCTTCCTTCCTCCTTCCTTTTCTTGGGCGCGATTCCATCGATGCTCCAGCAAGTTCAAGGCCCCCCGCCGGTCTCGGCGACGCATGCGGTGGTTCCCCCTCCTGTTGGCCGTCCTCGTGGCCGGCTGCGCCCAGCCCCCCTCCGGCCCCCTCTCGACGCAGACCGGCAGCCCGGGGCCGACGATCGCCAACGGCATTGCCGCCACCGGCGTCCCTCTCCACTTCGCGGGCGTGCCGCAGTCCTCCAACCTGAGCTTCGACGACACCTACCCGCCCAACGAGTGGTGCAACGTGTCGTGCATCGGCAGCGACCACCGGCACGACCTCACCGACAAGGTCCCCGCCGGGGTGCCGGTCCACATCCAGGCGACCATCACAGGCGCCGGGCAGTTCGAGGCGTACTTCCCGAGCAGTGGCGTCTCGTACTCCTCCTACAGCTACGAGGCGGACGCCGACAGCATCGTCCTCAACGTGGACATCGTGCGCTCCGCCGACGGCACCATCGGCCTGGAGGCGATGTTCTTCCACCCGAGCGCTCCGGAGGCCGGCCCCACGCTGCACTCCGAGGTCGCCATCCGCTCCGACCCCTCCCGCGTCCCGCCCGGCATCCCCGTCGCGCTCACCCTCAAGCCCGGCGACACCGTGAACGCCACCGGCAAGGGCGTCAAGGGGCTCTACCTCATCCCGCCCACCGGGCCGGTGCTGCGCGACGAGACCGCCCCCGCCAGCCTGCGCGTCCCCGACGGCGGCGTGGCCGGCACCTACATCGCCATTCCCTACGGCACTCAGGCGGCCCTCCTGGTCGGGCCCGGCCAGACCCTGCAGGCCCGCAGCTACGTCTACCACCACGGCACGCCGCACGACGTGGCCGCGAGCCAGCCCACCGCCTGGGACGAGGCCATCCCGGTCACCCCCATCCGGGTCGGCCTCCAGCTCGACTGCAAGCAGGTCGCCAGCCAGGGCTGCTCCGGCAGCTTCCGCGGCAACGGCGACTACGCCGTGGCGGCCACCGACGGCACCGGCGTGTTCCAGTACCAGGGCTCCTGCTCGCCGGTGTGCGACGCCACCCTCGTCGCGGGCTACTTCTCGCACAGCTTCTACGGCACCTTCCTCGACCCCCACCTGGCGCCCGGCACCTACCACGCCACCGCCAACGTCCCGCAGGGCAACGCGATGCAGGCCACCGTCGTCTGGGTCACCATCGAGTGAACCGCTTCGCCCAAACCACGACTTTCACGAAGTGCACGAAGCGGTCCGCCAAGCCAATGGAACGGAGGGTTCGTGGACTCCGTGCAATTCGTGGTTCGGTGGCTAAAGCCCGGCTTCCTCGAGGATGCCCTTGCGGCTCGCCTGGTACTCCGGCTCCGTCACGGTCCCGCGCGCATGCATCCGCTCCAGGCGGGCGAGGCGGCTGCGGTAGGGCTCCTCCAGCAGCTCCTCCAGGGGCGTCACGGTGGCGGGGTCGCGCACGGCGGTGACCTTGCGGAAGGCGCGGCGCGGGCTCGCCTGCTTGACGGCGGCGGCGAAGGCGCGCGCCTGGGCACGGTCGGCGCGGGTGAAGGTCTCGCTCGAGGGCCCGAGCAGGAGGTCGATGGTGGCGCCGTCACGGGCCATGCGGACCTCGACCTTCGCGACCGCCTCGTAGGGCCAGGAGACCACGGTGCGGCGCAGCACCCCCGCCGCCACCCAGGCGATGCGGCGGTCGGTGGCGGCCAGCAGGCCCCGGCGGCGGCCCCGCGCGGCGTCCACGGCGCCCAGGACGCGCTCGTCGCCCTCCAGGCGGCGGCGCAGCAGGGCCACCTCGCGGCGGCTCACGAAGCCGCCCAAGCCGTCGAGCCCCGCGTCCGCCATGGGGGCGTCGAGCAGGTGCCGGGATAAATCGGTGTTGAAGCTGCGCGCCCCCTGGGCCACCGACCACGGATGGCACGGAGCGGACTCCGCGTCATCGGCGGTTTCGTGGGGCCGGAGCCGCACCGGCTCAACCGCGGATTTCGCGATGGCGCGGATTTGGGCTCCGTGAAATTCGTGCAATCCGTGGTTTAGGGCGCCTACGCCCGCGCCGGCTCCAGGTAGGTGCTGGAGTCGATGAGGCCGACGAACTGGTCGACGAGGGTGCGCGCGGTGGCGGCGCTGATGGTGCCCTTCTCCTTCATGCGCTTGATGCGGTCCTTGAGGCTGTCCTTCATGTCGGCCGGGTTGTAGCGCACCCACCGGAGCATGTCGCTGACCTTGCTGCCGGGCGTGAGGCGCGTCAGGGTCCACTTGCCCGACTTGGGGTCCACCTCGAGCCACGCCTCGTTGGTCTCGCCGAAGAGGTTGTGGTAGTCGCCGAGGGTGTCCTGGTAGGCGCCGACGAGGGCCATGGCGAGGTAGTAGGGCTCCCCCTTGCGCAGCTTGTGGGTGGTCATGCTGCTCTTGGTGCCCTCGGGGTCGATGAAGCGCCGGATTTCGCCGTCGGAGTCGCACGTGATGTCCGCCAGGGTGGTGACTTCGTTGGGGCGCTCGCGCAGGCGGTGGATGGGCAGGATGGGGAACTGCTGCTTGACGCCCCACACGTCGGGCAGGCTCTGGAACAGGGAGAAGTTGCAGACGAGCTTCTGGCTCCCGAGGCTGTTGGCCTGCTCGTACTCCTCCGACTCCGTCTCGTCCTCCTCCTTCAGGATGTCGCGCACGCGCCCGAGGATGGAGCGGAACACCGTCTCGGCGCGGCCCAGGCTCTCCAGATTGAGGTGGCCGAGGTCGAAGAGGTTCTGCAGGTCCTCGCGGTACTGCACAGCGTCGTGGAACGACTCGAAGACGTTCTTGGGCGACAGGTTGTCGTAGGTCGAGAAGAGGTTCCACAGCGACGTCGGGTCGTCGTCGCGGGCGCCCTCCGGGTCGGGCTCCAGATTGAGGTAGGGGACGCGGCGGATGACGTCGACGACCAGCAGCGCGTGGTGGCTCACGACGGCGCGGCCGGACTCGTTGATGATGTGCGGCACCGGGACG
>JAIVGU010000231.1 GCA_020201445.1 Halobacteriales archaeon | reverse complement strand
GACCGACACCATGCCGCACTCGAGGTCGCGGGCGATGCGGTGCGCGGCGACGAGGCCCTGCGTCCAGACGCCGTTGAGGAGGCCGTAGTCGCTGCCGTTGGCGAGCCGCACCGCGTCGTCCACCGAGGCGAAGGGCATGACCGACAGGACGGGGCCGAAGATCTCCTCGCGCCAGGCCACGTTCTTCGGCTCGACGCCGGTGAGGATGGTGGGCTCGACGAAGGCGCCGGCGGCGAGGGCGGGGTCGGCGGGGGCCTTGCCGCCCATCGCCACGTGCGCGCCCTGCTGTGTGCCCTTCTCGACGAGGCCGAGGACCGCCTTGCGCTGGCCTTGGCTCACCATGCTGCCGATGCGGACGCCCTCTTGCGTGCCGGGCCCGATCTTCCAGCCCGCCGCCTCCGCCTTGACGGCGGCGACGAGGGCGTCGTGCTGCGACTCATGGACCAAGACACGGCTGCCCGCCCAGCACATCTGCCCGGCGTTCATGAAGATGCCAAAGCAGATGCCCTTGGCGGCCTTCTTCAGGTCGGCGTCGGGCAGGACGATGTGCGCGCCCTTGCCGCCCAGCTCCAGCGTGACCGGGGTGACATTGGCGGCGGCGGCACGCATCACCTCGACGCCCGTCTGCACGGAGCCCGTGAGGCTGACGCCGTCGACGTCGGGGTGGCTTGCGAGGCGGCCGCCCACCTCGCCGCCGGGGCCGGTGAGGACTTGAAGGACGCCTTTGGGAAGGCCCGCCTCGTCAGCAAGCTTGGCCCACTCCAGCAGGCTCAACGGCGTGAGGCTGGCGGGCTTGGCGATGACGGTGCAGCCCGCGGCGAGGGCGGGGGCGATGCTGCGCACCGCGAGCTGGAGCGGGAAGTTCCACGGCACGATGTGCGCGGTGACGCCAAGAGGCTGGCGCAGCGTGTAGTCGAGGCGGTCACCGGGCACCGGGATGGTGCGGCCCTCCACCTTGTCCGCCCAGCCCGCGAAGTACTCCAGGGTCATCGCGGCGAAGCGCACGTCGCCGGCGGCCTCCTTGAGGGTCTTGCCGTTGTTGCGGCTCTCCGTCAGCGCCAGCTCCTTCGACTTGGCGTAGGTCAGCGCCGCCAACTTCTGCAGGATGCGGCCGCGCTGCGACGGGTCCATGCCGCGCCACTCCTTCGCCTCCAGCGCCGCGCGGCTGGCCTCGACGGCCTTGTCCACATCGTCGCGGGTCCCCTGCGGCACCTGCGCGATGACCTGCCCGGTGGCGGGGTCGTGCACGGGGGCCAGAAGGCGGCCGTCGGCGGTCCACTCGCTGCCCAGGAGCATGGGCTGGGTCTGCGCCGTCGTGTTGCTCATGGGCTGCGCAAGGAGGCGGCGCTTAAAGGGCGCGATGCCCGGCCCCCAACCGCGGAGGACCGAAGCTCGCAGGAAACGCTCGCAACCTCTGGATTGCAGGTTCCCCCACTCTGGTTTTGTCCCTGCCGTCGCTTTCTAGGTTGGCTGCCAAGGGAACGACCGCTTGCTCTGCGTCAACTGCGACCAGCCGCTGCCGGACGGCGCCGACGCCTGCCCCAGCTGCGGCGCGCACCGCCTCGAGCTCCTAGTGTCGCCGGCCAGCGAGGCGTCCCTGAAGCCCCGGCGCCGCCACCGCGGCCTTGCCGTGGTCGGGCTGCTGCTGTGCGTCGCGGTGGTCGCGGCGCTCGCCGGGCAGGCGTACCTGTCGCACTCCGGCGGCTCGGACAGCCCCTCCCCGCCCAAGGCGAAGGCCAAGGCGAAGGCGCCCGCCAAGGCGCCGCCCGCGAAGCCGGCGACGAAGCCCAGCGGCGCCAGCACCAGCGAGCCGCCCGCCAAGCCGCAGCCGACGGTCGTGCATGTCTACGTCGGGCGCGTCCCCCGCAGCGCCTCCGACTCCGACGCCGCCGTCGCCGCGGTGCAGGCCGCCATGCGGCAGTGGGCCGGCCAGGGGCTTGACCTGCGCGAGGTGGGCGACGGGGACGACGCCGACGTCGGGGTGCGCTTCGTCGCGGACGCCGCCGACGCGGGGAGCCAGCCCGGCCTCGCGGTGGTCCCCCTCGGCGACGACGGGTGCGGCGGGGCGTGGGCGCCCTACACCCAGGGGAGCGTGCAGGCGCTCGCGGCGCGGGCCCTGGGCGAGGCGATGGGGCGCGACGGCCCCGCGGGCCCCGGCCAGTTGATGGATCCCGACCTCAAGCCCGAGCGCGAGGGGTGCGTCTCCACCCACGGCGCGCTCGACCTCGCCAGCGGCCAGTCCGACGGCAAGCCGTTCCGCCTGGAGTCCACGGCGGGGGTGTCCTACACGATGCAGGTCAGCCAGGGCTACGCCGACGTCTGCCTGCTGACCACCCAGGAGTGGGACGCGTTCGCGGCGGGGGAGGGCGGCGGCGCGGCGTGCCACTACAGCTCACAGGGGGAGTCCGACAGCGCCACGCTGGAGCCCGGCGACTACATCCTGGGCTTCCGCTGCGTCGAGGCCGGGCTGGCCTGCCACGTCGACTACACGCTGTCGGCGAGCGCCGCCTAACCTACGACCAAACCACGGATTGCACGCATGGCACGGAAGACGTTCCGTGGGCTCCGTGCAATCCGTGGTTCGTCGGCTCAGTTGCCGGTGGCCTTGCGGGCCGCGTCGACCCACTTCTGCGCCACGGCCGGGGAGGCGTCGAGGCCCTGGATGCGGGTCTTGCGGGCGCGCTCGGCGTCCTTGACCTTGCGGCTGACCCCCTCGGCGGTCTCGGCGGCGAGCTGCTTGGCGCCCATCACGCCGGCGGACACCAGGGCGTCGGCTGCCTGCGGGGTGACCCCGTCGAGGCGCATCAGCTCGGCCATCGCCTGCCACTGGCGCACCAGCTCGGGGGTGGCGCCGATGAGGTTGCCGACCTGGTTGGCGTCGACGGCGACGAGCTGCGGGATGGTGATGATGCCGTGCGCGTTGAGGCGGCTGGCGTAGGCGGGCCCGATGCTCTCGATGGCGATGACGTGCTGCGTCTCCTCGCCGGGCTTGAACTCCACCGCCTTCTTCGGCTTGGCGGCCTGGCTGAGGTTGACGTTCTGGTCCTCCAGCTCGCGCTGCTTGACCAGCAGCAGGGTCTCGCGCTTCTTGAGCGAGGCGAGCTCCTGGTCCAGCGTCTGGCGCAGGGCGGCCTGCTCCATGTCGCGGCGCTCGATGCCCTCCATGGTCTCGTCGACGCGGATGTTGAGCTTCCTCTGGCCGGCCTCGAGGACGACGACCTTCTCCTGCAGCTCCTTGAGCAGGGGCGAGTTGACCTTGTCGGCGGTGCGCAGGGCCTGGAGGTCCTTGGCCATCGCGCCCACGTCGGCGACCAGCTTCTCGATGGTGGTGCGGTAGGCGGGCTCGCGGCTGAGGGCCTCGGCGCGGGCGAGGGCGTCGGAGGCGGCCTTGAGGGCCTGGTTGGAGGCGCGCATGGCGCCGTCGTACATCTGGTCGCGCTGGTTGAGCTCGCGCTTCATGGCGTCGCGCAGGTCGGCCAGCTCGCGGCGCAGCGCCTCGCGGAACTCGCGGGTCGCCTCCTCCTCGCCGCGGCGCATGTCGGTGAGGCGGTCCTGCTCCGAGGCGAACAGGTCGCGCACCTGGCGCTCGACGTCGAAGATGACGCCGATGCGGAACAGGAACAGGATGAGGACGACGGTGACGACGACGGTGGAGAGCAGCAGGGCGCGGCTGAGGGCGCCGATGTCGAACACGCCGAGGCCGGGCACGTTGCCCAAGCCGAGGATGAGCGCGGTCAGAACGCCGAACCCGAGGATGATGCCCAGGGCGCGGAAGAACTGGACATTGCGCTTCGCGAACCCGCCTGCGTCGTTGTCGTCCATGTTCCTTCCCCAGGCGGCCCCAGGATAAGCGTTTTCCTTCTGGAAACGGCCGCGCGCGAGCGAAGGCTTTTTGTGGTTAAGCGTCGGCCCCGTCGCCCTTCATGAACTCGCGCATCACGACGGTGGCGTAGGAGCCCTTCCCAAGGGCGAAGGAGAACACCGGGTCCTCCCCGCCGTCTCCCGCGTCCACCCACTCCACGGCGAGGCCGCGCACGGGCTGGAGGATGCCCCGGCGGCGGCCGTCGGAGGCGAGCTCGGGGAGGTCGCGCACCCGGAAGTCCGCCAGGTCGATTCCCAGGGTGTCCAGGACCTCCTGCTCGACCTGGCCGGGCTCGCCCTCCGCCAGCGGGGCGTTGAGGCCGGGCAGGAGGGCGGTCAGGGTGGCGCGGCCCAGGTCAAGCTCCCGCTGCACGCGCTCGCGGTTGGCGGCGGTGACGAGGTGGGTCTTGGTGCCGTCCTCGTCCATGCCCATGACGCGGTCCCCGGGGTGGGCCGTGTTGAGGCCGAGCCCCGCCGCGACGCGGGCCGACAGCACCTCGTTGAACACGAGCGACTGGTGCGCGTGGACGAACAGGAGCAGCAGGTTGTAGGGGTGCGCCAGCAGGGAATGGCGCCAGTCGCCGGGCCGCTTCTGCAGCCTCCGAAGCATGTCGCGCTCGGGGTCGAGTTGCGGTGGGTAGGCGGCGAGGGCGGCGGTGGGGTCGCGGGTCTCCTCGTAGACGCGGCGGGCCGCCTGCGCCTCGGAGCGCTCCGTCGGCATCGGGTGGCCGAGGTAGAGCCGGCACGCCTCCTCCAGGTCGCCCTCGACGATGGCGCGGCCCACCAGGTGCGTCACGGGGCGGAAGTGGCCGCCGAAGCGCTGCGTGCCGAAGAAGTTGGGCACCCCGCCGTTGGCCACGATGGCCTCCAGGGTGCCCTGCACGGCGGCGCGGTCACGGGTGGAGCCCCGCACGCGCAGGACGAAGCGGTTGCCCTCGTGCGCGCCGGTGAAGCTGGCCTTGCGGGTCGGGTGGCGCTCCAGCACCCTCACGTCGCCCAGCGCGCCCAGGCGGTCGAGCGCCTCAGGGGGGCACTTGAAGGTGAACCACTGCTCCGTGAGGGCGCGCTTGTCCTTCATCCCGGCGAAGGCGACATGCTCGCGGTGGATGCCCAGCTCCCGCGCCGCCTGCATGGCGAAGCGGTTGGTCTCCCAGTTGCGCAGCTCGACGCGCGCGGCGGTGAAGGCGCCCTCCGCCAGCGGCGCGGGGCCGGGACCCAGCTCGACGACGCGGAAGTCCTCGGGCTCGCTGCGCAGCCGGCCGCCGATGCCAGGCGTCGCGGAGAGGTAGGAGCGGAGGCCCACGGCCTGCTCGGACGCGGGGGGCAAGGGGCGGTCAGCCATGCCGAACCTTCCGACCGGCAGGGATTGCGGGGATGCCGGGGAGACGCCCCGAAAGGTATCCTCGAAATCCCCGGAATCCCTGCTCGCAGGCATCAGTTGCGCTTCTTGAGCTGGGCCGCAAACTCGGTCTCGAAGCCGTCGAACTCCGCCACCAGGTTCTTGATGGTGCGCTTCAGGACCGCGTCGGGCTTGGCCTTGCCGCCCTTGGTGCGCAGGAAAATCTTGGGCGTCGACAGGCTGGGGTGCTCGATGATGTACTCCGCGAAGTCGACGTCCTTGTCCGCCAGCAGCGCCTGCTTGATGGGGTTGAGGAGGGTCTCGTTCTCGCCCAGGACCTCGATCTCCATCTCGGTGGCGGTCTGCGAGAGCACCTTGAGCTGCATGGCTCGCGCGACTTTGGCTTGTTATTTAAGCGTCCCGGCAGGCTGGGCGTTGCCCGTTTATCCCTCCCCCGCCCCAAATAAACGGGCAGATTGCCGGGGCCAACGCCAAGCCGCTGCTAGAAGTGCGGCGCCGAGGCGCTCTGGCAGGCAGGCCAGTCGAAGTCGATGGCCTCGGACGGCCTCCACTCCGACGGGGCTTTGAGGCGCAGTCGATGAATCCTGCGGTGCTTCCCGATTCTTGCATAAGCTGGCATTTGCAGGAC
>JAIVGU010000042.1 GCA_020201445.1 Halobacteriales archaeon | reverse complement strand
GCCTAAGCCCCTCCGGCCATCGCCCCACGCATGCGCCTGCCCCGCCCGCCCGTGCTGGCCGCGGCCTCCCTCGCCTGCTCCGCCCTGCTCGCCCCCCTGGCTGGCCCAACAGGGACGCCGCAGGCCACGCCCGCGGAGGCCGCCCGCTTCGAGGGGCAGGGCGACGTCCGCGTCCAGGGTCTCGCCGACCACCTGCGCCGCTTCCCCGACGGCTGGCAGGCGGAGCTGCACGCCAACGGCACCGCGCTCGCCGTCCGCGGCCAAGGCAAGCCGCCGTTCCAGGACGGCGACTGGGTCGAGGCGCGAGGCCGCGTGGCGCGCAGCGCGGGCCGCCTCACGTTGCTCGTTGATGCTGCTGCCGTGGCTCAGCCCGCGCAAGGTCCGGCGACTCCAGGGTGGGCAGCGGTCGCGCAGGACCCTGCCGCGTGGGACCACCGTCCGCTCCGTCTCGCGGGCTGGATCGAGCGCGGCGAGCTGCGCGACCGCGACGGCCACGCCGTCCGCCTCGCCGACGGTCCCTGGCCTGCCGGCGCGGCAACCGTGACGGGCTTCCTCGCCTACGACGCGGGCTGCGTCTGCCACCGCCTGCACGGGACGGCCGTGCCCGCGTGACCCCGCTCCTGGCCGCGCTGCTCGGCGCTCTGCTGGGCTGCGGGACGGGCCTCGTGCCGGGCCTGCACGCCAACACGCTGGTGACGCTGCTCCTGGCCTGCGGGACCCTGGACCCGGTCCTGTTGGCCAGCCTCGCCGGCAGCCACGCGCTCGTCGCGACGCTGCCCTCCACCTACCTCGGCGTCCCGGCGGAGGACGGCCACCTCGGTGTGCTGCCCGCGCACCGGATGCTGCTGGAGGGGCGGGGCCGCGAGGCACTGCGCACCGCCACTGCCGCGGCACTGGCCGGGACGCTGCTGGCGGTGCTGCTGCTCCTGCCGTTCAAGTGGCTCTGGGCGCAGCCAGGCGGCGCCGCGCAGGCGATGCCCGGAGTCGTGCCATGGCTGCTGGCCGCGCTGCCGCTCTGGCTCGCGTGGGGCGAACGGCGCAAGGGCTGGCGGGCGGTGGCGTGGGGCCTCTGCACGTTCCTGTTGGCTGGGCTGCTGGGCCTCTCCATGGCCCGCCTGCACGCCACCGCCGCCCTGCCCGTGCCGGCTTCGCCGTTGGGCGCGCTGCTGTCGGGGCTGTTCGGGGGCGCGGGGCTCCTCGCGTCGGCCCTCGGCGGTCGGCCGCTGCCACGCCAAGCGCCTCCTCGCACGCTTGAGCCGGCGCGGCTGCGGCAGGCCACGGGCGCGACCGTCGCAGGCGTCCTGGCCAGCGGCGCGACCGCCCTCATCCCCGGCGCGACGCCCGCCATCGTCGCGTCGGCCACGCCGCGCACCCGCGACGCCGGGGCAGCGGTGGCCAGCCTCGCCGCGGTGGGCGCCGCGCAGCCCGTCTTCGCCCTCGCCCTGCTGTGGCTGAACGGGCAGGCGCGCAGCGGCCTCGCCATAGGCGTCGCCTCGACCGTGGCCGTGCAGCCGTGGGGCAGCGGCCGGCCGCCGACCCTCCTGCTGGAGGTCCTTGCGGCATGGCTCGCCGCCGCGGTGGCTGGCTACCTTGTGGCCCGCACCGTCGACGCGCCGGTGGCCCGCTGGCTGCCCCGCCTGCCGCAGGCGCCGGTCGCCTGGGGAGCGTTCGCGCTCCTGGCCGTGCTGGCGCTCCTCGCCGCAGGCCCCCTCGGCCTCCTCCTCTTCGCCGCGGGGACGCTGACCGGGCTCCTGCCCATCACGGCCGGCGTGCGGCGGGTCCACCTCACGGGGGCGCTGCTGCTGCCGCTGCTGCTGGGCCGATGAGGCGCGCCGCGGCGGTGCGGACGTCGAGGCCCGCCTCCGCGGCGAGCCAGAGCAGGGCCACGTCCGCCGTGAGCAGGCCATGCATCTCCTCCTGGCGCTGCGCGACCCGGCGGAGCGCCTCGGCGCGGTCGCAGCCCGCCTGCCGGACGTAGGCGTCGAGCCAGACCACGAAGCTGTCAGGAGGCCCCGTCGGGGCTGCCGCCTCGGGCTCGGCGTCGGGGCGCGGGCGGAACAGCGTCGGCACCTGCACGGACGCTGGGTCGAGCGTGAACCGGAGCGCGTCGCCCTCGGGGGCCAGCAATCCAGCGGCCTGGGCAAGCTCGACCATCCTCCTGGCCTGCGCCGGCGCCATCCAGCCCAGGTCGAAGCTCAGGACGTGCACCCACTCCTGCGGCCGCAGCGCGCGGCGGGCCTGCCGGGTGGCGACGAAGGCCAGCGCCGCCTCGACGTCGCCCACTAGCGGCGCACCCCGTCCTGCTCCGCCTCTTCCGCCGGCTCCCCCGCGGGTTCCGCAGCGGCCCCTTCCTCCGTGCCGGCTGCGTCTCCCCCATCGCTTGTCTCCCCGGGGTGCAGGTCGGGCCAGTCGCCGAAGCGGCGCAGGAGCACCGGCTGCGCACCGAGGTCGGCCTGGTAGCCGTGCAGGCCCGCGGGCGGCTCCGCGTTGGCCACCAGCAGCGGCAAGCCGTGCTCGCGTGCCAGGGCCGCCGCCGCATCCAGGTCGCGGGCCGTGCAGCCGAGCAGGAAGCCGTCCCCCATCGCGTCCGCCATCGCCACGGCGTCGCCGCCGTCGGCAAGCCACGCCACCACGCCCGCCGCGCCCGCCACCGCCAGGTCGAGGACGTCGTCGGCGTCGCGCGGGGCGGCGTCCACGATGACGGCGCCGCGCCGGGCCAGGCGCTGCACCGCCGCTAGGGGCAGGTCGCCGCGGCGCGGGAACCGCACGTAGGCCGCCCGCGTCCCCGCCGGCAGCCGCGCCCACGCCCGCACCGGGTCCTCCCCCGGCGCGACCGCCAGGCCGACGACCTCGAGGGCGGCCTCCAGGTGCCGCGCTTCCCCCTCCGCCGCTTCCGCCACGCGCCGCGAGCGCCCCCACCCATTAAAGGCCCAGGCGGCGTGGACGGGACGCCGCGATGATGACGACTTTCCGTGCCGAAGCGTGACGAGACGACGGGCGGGCTGAGCGGCGAAGCCTCCAGGGACGGGGTTGCAGCATCCATCACCCTCAAGAGGGAAGACGCCTCTTTCCCGGCGATGATGTCCCGCCGCCCCCAGCGCGTCCCGCAGGGGGACCCAGGGCACCGCGCGCACGGCGCCGCGCGGGGGGCCCTTCTCCAGCCGCACGGCCCGGCGCAGGCCGCCGCCGAGCACCCGCACGGCGTCCTGCTGTACCGCGACGAGGCCGCCCTCGGCGACGCCATCGGCGCCTGGGCCGAGGCTGGTCTGCGCAACGGCGAGGGCGTCCTCCTCGTGGTCCGCGACAGCGTGCGCGAGCCGGTGCGCGCCTGGCTGCGCGGCGCCGGGCTGGACTCCGCGGCCCTCGAGGCGACGGGGCAGTTGCGGCTCCTCGACGCCGACGGCACGCTGCGCCTCTTCATGGTCGGCGGCCGCCCCCAGCCCAACCTCTTCACCAACGTCGTCGCTCCCATCGTCTCCGACCTCAAGGCGTCCAGCCCCGCCGGGGAGGTGCGCGCCTGGGGCGAGATGGTGGACCTGCTGTGGAAGCGCGCCCAGGGCCCGGCGGCCATCGCGCTGGAAGGGCTGTGGAACGACCTGCTCGCCGCGCAGGGCTTCCGCCTCTTCTGCGCCTACCAGGTCGACGCCTTCGACGCCCTGCAGTTCCCCAAGGTGCGCACCATCGCCGCCAGCCACGGCCGCCTGCTGCCCACCGAGGACGAGGCGCGCTTCGCCGCCGCCGTCGACGCCGCGTTCCGGGAGACGTACGGCCCCGAGGCGGACACCGTGCGCACCTTCCTCGGCCCCGGCACGGCGGGGCTGCCGGCGCCGCTGCACCACCTGCTCGCCCTGCACGACCTCGCCCCCGCCTTCGGCGCCCTGGTGGCCGCGCAGGCGGGAAGCAGCTACCGCGCGCCCAGGGACCACGGGGCCCCATGACCGAGGAGCGTGGCGCCAGCCACGGCGTCGCCGAGGCCGCCCTGCGCGCCGCCCGCCGCATGGGCCTTTCACGCCTGTTCCTGCAGGTGGTGGCCCAGGAGATGCCCGACGACGCCCTCGTCGGCCTGCGCCTCGAGGAGTCCCGCGACGGGGTCGTGGCGCGCGCTGCCCACGTGTGCGACCGCGGCTGCGACCTCTCGATCCACCTCTGCCTCACCGCCCTCAAGCTGCAGGCGGTGCTCGGCCGCGACCGGCGCAGCCCCTACGCGGTGACCCAGCTCGCGGCGGAAGGGGACGACGTCCGGGTCCACCTCGTCCCGGTGGCCGCGGCCGCCACACGCTGAAGTGCTTGCTGGGTTACGAGAACGCCGGGTCGACGAAGGCCGACGCGGGCTGGCCTGCGCCGCGCAGCGACCGCACCCACGGCTCGTCCCACAGGAGCTTGTAGCCGCCCTGCAGGAGGCGCTGCACGACGACCCCGATGTCCTCCTCCGCGGCCTGGCGCAGCACCTGGAGGGCCTGCTCGCGGCGGCCGATGGCGCACAGCAGGTCCGTCGCCTCGGAGTAGACGCGCGCGCGCGCCAGGGGGTCGCCCAGGTCCCGGTTGAGCTTCGCCTCCTCCCGCTCCGCCTCGCGCTGGAAGGCCTGCCGCCCCGTCTGGCGCGCGCACTCCTGCAGGATGATGCAGCGCAGCACCCGGTGCGACGACGCCAGAGGCTCCAGGCGGACCGCCCGGGTGGCGTGGCGCAGCGCACGCGGCATCCGGCCCTCGGCGAGGCTGCGCCTGGCGACCGTGGCGCAGTGGGCGGCGCGGCCAGTGCTCGGCAGCGCGTCGCCGTCCTCGCGGCGGAGGTGGATGTGGCGGTTGCGCAGGAGCAGACCCGCGCCCCCGAAGGCCAGCGCCAGAGCAGTCACGGTGAACATTGGAAGGTTGGAGGACTGCTTCGGAAGGGGTGTTGCAGGGACAGCTGTAGCCAACTCGACGCGGTGGCCGTCCACGTCGATGGCCTGCAGCCTTCCCCCAATGTTGGCACTGACAAAATTGTTGCCGGGGAACAGGCCAATGTCCAGCGCACCCGTGAACTCGACGTTGCTGCCTTCGATGGAGGGAAGTCCGGTGACCTGCCCTTGCCCATCTTGGAGCGTCAGTCGAGAGGCTCCCCGAACGGTCGCTTGGTCGAGGTACATGCGGGTCGGCCGTTCAGCGTTTCCAGCAATGGTGAACTCTCCATCCTCGACGTACAGGTAGGCTTCCCGGGCGGAGCCCAGATAGGGGCGACCTCCATTCCCGTCAAAGGGCTGCATCGCCGTGCCGCGTCCGGTTGCAATCGCAAGCGGCCCTTCCTCCGCCTGAAGTCCAGCATCCCACTGCCAAAGGACCACCAGGAATGAGCCGGAGACCGTCAGCGGCTTGCCCACGCATGGGGCCACTTCCAAGGTATCCGAAATGTCAGCCGAGGGATTGTGACTGCCGTTCACATAGGCTTCCGGCCGACGTGTGTTTGGATTGAAGCCAAGCTCAGGGACAGTGAGCGTGGAGGAAGGGCCAGGCCACACATCGGCGCAGCCCGCCTCGATGTTGGAAATGCCTGCCCCGACGGGGAAAAGATAGGCAAAGCGATCCTGCCTGCTCGCTGAGCCGTTGATGACCACACCCGTGAAATCTCTGATTTCAGTGTACTTGTAAGAGAAAGGCCCATCCAAGCCATCCACGTAGGGCACAAGTGGGCCGGCAGCGGCAGCGGATTCAACGAAGTAGTCTGCAACGTCAAGTTCGAGACGCACGTGCCGAGCCTTGATTTGGAACGCCGAATCTGTGAGGGAAGCATCTTTTGACGCATCCAGGCGGTTGTAGAGCATGACAAAATGCCCTTCCAGTCCGGAAGCATCGGACATCCATCCCGCAGAAGCTGCCTTGAACGTGGCTTGAGTGGGACTGGCTTGGAC
>JAIVGU010000230.1 GCA_020201445.1 Halobacteriales archaeon | reverse complement strand
TCATCAGCCCGGCGAGGAGCGCCATGACGTCCCAGTCGACGACGTCCCAGGCGAGGCCGTAGAGCAGCGCGGTCAGCAGGCCGCCCACCAGCGCCGTCGTGCCGCGCGGCAGCGGCAGATGCCCGACGCGACCGGCTGCGAGCAGAAAGAACGTCGCGGCGAAGACGGCGGCGGCCCAGGGCGCGGGGTCCATGCTAGAGCCGCTTCGTCATCCGCACCGCGTGACAGCCCTTGTGGTAGAAGTCCTTCAGCCGGTCCACGACGGCGTAGCCGTGGTGCTGGTACCACGCCACCAGGTCCGGGTCCGCCTCCTCCGCTTCAAGGGTCATCCAGGAGCAGCCGGCAGCAAGCGCCTCCCTCTCCGCGTGGGCGATGAGCGCCCGCCCGATGCCCTGCCCGCGCAGGTCGGGGTGCGTCGCGACGTCGTAGATGCGGACCCGATGCGGGAAGTGCCACAGGACAAGCAGGCCGCCCAACTGGCCTTTGGGACCATCCACGACCCACACCGACTGGCGGGGGCTCAAGAGGCTGCGGCGCAGGCTGGCGCTGCTGGCCCGGCGGTAGTCCTGGAAGGCGAGCCGCTCCAGCGCCTCGACGGCCGGCAGGTCGGCGGGCTTGGCGCGGCGGACCTTGGGGGTCGGCACGGCTTGGCCATGGCGGGCCAACTTAAGATGCCTCCAGGAAGGCCTCGATGGCGGCCACAGTTGCCGGGAACAGGTGCGTGATGAAGTGCAGCAGGCGGCGGTGGTCGACGAAGTCGTATTGGTGGGACACGACGTTGCGCAGGCTTCGCAGTCCCCGCCAGTCGACCGCCAGCGTGGCTTGGGTGGCAGGGGACACACGGCCGGCGGCCTCGCCCACGATCTCGACCAGGCGCTCGACGGCGAGCTGGAGCTTGCGGTTGCGCAGGAGCTTGGCCTCGTCGATTCCCTTCAGGTAGTCCATGGCGAGGTTGGCGTGGTCGACCACGTCCTGCAAGGATTTCCGGTCGCGGTCAGCCAACGAGTGCCACTCCATCCCTGTCGATCTCTGCGCTCAGCCATGGCGACACTCCGCTGAAGGGGATGAAATCCACGGGGACGCCCATCGCTTCCTCCAGCTCATCCTTCACGTGGGCGATGGCAAACATGCCGGCCTTGATGGGAAGGTCGCCCACGAGGTCGAGGTCGCTGTCGAACCGCGCGTCGCCCCGGGCGCGCGACCCAAAGGCGACGAGCCGCTTCATGCCGTGGCGCTGGAGCACCGCGTCGACCGCCTTCTTGTTCCGTCCGTAGAGCGCCTTGGCGCCGAACGGCTGCCCCTGCAACAGCCTCACCAGGACGTCCTCCGTCGTCTTGAGCCGCCATTGCCGCTTCAGGCCAAGGAGCCTGTCCCGGGTGGCAGGTGAAAGTGAAACTGTCGTCCGGCCCATGGCTTGTATACAGTTATACAAGTATACAAGCGGCGCGGCTTGGCCTTCGTGCCCATCCGGGAAGCAATCAGGCCCGCGGCCCCTCGCGGGCAATCTTGTCGATGATCTGCCCGAACACCGGGGAATCCTTGGGAAGCTCGCCGCCGGGGTCGATGTTGGGGTTGTCGTTGACCTCGATGACGACGACGCTGCCGTCCTCGCGCTGCTTGAGGTCGACGCCGTAGAGGCTGTTGCCCACCTGGCTGCAGGCGGCGAGGGCGGTTTCCATCACGGCGTAGGGGACCTTGCCGAGGGGGACGCGCTCGATCTTGGCCCACTCCTTCTTGCTGGAGCCCTCGGGGGTGTCGTGGATGCGCCAGCCGCCCTTGGGGATGTGGTAGCGCGCCGCGTAGATGGGGTCGCCGCACAGGGCGCCGACCCGCCAGTCGTAGGTGCTGGGGGTGTAGCGCTGGAGGAGAATGACGTCGCTCTGGAAGGCGAAGCGGCGCACCAGGGTCTGGAGCTGCTTGGCATCGTGCGCCTTCTCGACGGCGCTGCTGAAGGCGCCGCTGGGGGCCTTGACCACGATTGGGGTGCCAAGTTCCTGGAACATCGCGGGGGCGTCGAGGTGCTCGCGGCCCTCCTTCGTCAACAGGACGGTGTCGGGGGTGGGGATGCCGGCGCGCTCCAGGAGGCCCTGCACGTGCGCCTTGTTCATGCAGGTCAGCATCGACTTGGGGTCGTCGACGATGCGCAGGCCGAGCTTCCAGGCGTAGCGCGAGACGGCGAAGGGCAGGCCCAGCACGGAGGTGTCGAGGCGCAGGAAGGCGGCGTCGAACTCCGGCAGGCGGGCGAAGTCGTCCACATCGATGATGTCCGCGGAGTGGCCGTGGTCGGGGGCCTGCGCGACGTAGGTGTTCATCGCGTCGAGCTCCACCTGCCGGTCGCGGCTCGATGCGTCGGACACGATCGCCACGTGCGCCATGCCCGGCCTCAAGCCTCCATCGGGCGCTGCGAGACGTCCTCGTAGAGGCGCAGCTCGCGCTCGGTTAGCTCGTGCAGCGGCAGCGGGTCGAGGCCAAGGAACAGCGGCTTGCTGCCCTCCGGCCCGTCGGGGTCGCCGCCCTCGACGTACCAGATCTCCGCCAGCGGGACGCCGAAGGTGCGCCAGACGTCCCAGGCGAGGTGAAAGTTGTCGTGCGCGGTGACGCCGACGATCATCCGCATCGAGCGCAGGTCGCCGTTGAGCTTGACCGCCAGCGTCGGGCGGGTGCCGTTCTGGGTGGCCGAGCGCCACTGGGCGGCGCGGCTGCGGGTGGACTTGACCTCGTAGCAGGTGTCGGTGAGGCCGGCGACGGGGACCAGCAGGCAGGGCGGCTCCACGTCCTGCGGCTTGCGGGCAATCCGCCACTCCACGGTCTCGATGCCGCTGTGCTTGGCGACCAGCAGGCAGGCGGCCGCGTTCTGCGCCGTCACCGCCTGGATGGGGGTGGGAGAGGACTCGACGCCGTTCAGCTCCGCGTCGACGAGCGCCCAGTAGCCGGCGCGCAGGAAGCGGTAGTCGCCGCACAGGTTGATGAACGGCTTGCGGGAGCCGTTGCCGGGCTTCTCCAGGCGGCGGCGGGGGAGGCGCTGCACCGGCTCCATGACCGGGGGCTTGGGCTTGGACAAAGGCTCAGGGGCGCGTAGAGAGGCCCCTCTTATTGCTTGTCCCCCGGGAGCCCCAGGAAGCGGCGGGCCTCGGCCAGGGCGGCACTGGTGTCCTTGAAGAGGTTGTCGTCGCCGATGAGGTGGACGGCGCCGCTGCGCTCCATCATGTCGAGGGGCTGGGTCTGGATGCCCGCCAGCATGACGCGGGTGCCGCGCTTCTTGAGCCCCTGGATGGCGTCCTCCAAGGCGTTGAGGCCGGTGGCGTCGAGGTAGGGGACCGCCCGCATCCGCAGGACGACGACCTTGGGCGGCTTGGCCACGCGCGCCAAGCTGCCAGTTTCCGGGCCAAGCGTGGGCGAACACCGATTCCACAGAGGACTTTTGGGTTTCCCGGTTGGTGGCAATTCCACAGATGCTTTCCTGGCGCGCACGCGGCCGGAGCATCTGTGAAATTGCTGTGGACCAGGAAAGTTCCCAAATCATCTGAGAATCTGTGTTCCGGGGGAGAGGGGAGGCCGCAGCCCCCATGTAGGACGCCAGCCTGCCGCGCCCCGTGGCGAGCGGCGCCGAGCTCCTGTTCCTGGCGGCCGTCGGGTTCGTCTCGTCCTTCATCGACAGCCAGGTGGGCGGGGGCGGCGTGATGAGCCTGCCCGCGCTGCTTGTCGTCGGGCTCCCCAACGCCACCGCCCTGGGGACGAACAAGCTCGGCGGCACCTCCAGCGCCCTGGTCGCCTCCTCCAACTACCTGCACAAGGGGGCGGTGCCGCTGCGGTCGCTCTGGCTCATGCCGCTCTCCTTCGTGGGCGGCGCCGTCGGCGTGTGGGCCGTGCTGCACTCCGACGCGGCGTGGCTACGGCCGGTCATCGTGGCGGTCATGGTCGCCATGGGCGCCTACGTCCTGCTGCGGCCCCGCTTCGGCGCCGAGGACCGCCTCAAGCTGGGGCGGTGGCCGGTCGTGGCGATGGCGCTGGCGGCGCTCGACATCGGCACCTACGACGGCCTGCTGGGGCCCGGCACCGGGACGATGCTCATCTTCGCCATCATCTCGTTCCTCGGCTACGGCTTCCGGCGGGCGGCGGCGCTGGGCCGGGTGCTGAACCTGGGCAGCAACCTGAGCGCGCTCGCCTACTTCGCCTGGGCCGGCAAGGTGGACTGGCAGGTCGGCCTCCCGATGGCGGCGGCGATGGCGCTGGGCGGCTACGTCGGCTCCCACACCACCCTGCGCCACGGCGACCGCTTCCTCAAGCCGCTGTTCATCGTCATCACGGGGGCGCTGCTGCTGCGGCTGCTGTGGCAGATCTTGGGCCTGTAGAGGCGCCGGCAACCCTCAAGTGGCGGTGCGAAGTCGAACCCGTGTGGCCTCCCGCCCCGACCGCCCGCTCCTGTGGGTGTTCCCGACCGTCTTCGTCGCCGTCTGGGCGTGGGCGGCGTGGGAGCCGACCTACCGCTTCGACTGGTTCCTGGAGAACCTCCTGGTCTTCCTCTCCGTCCCCGTTCTCGTCTGGGTCGACCGCAAGCGGCCGTTCTCCACCTGGTCGGTGATGCTGCTGACCCTCTTCCTCTGCCTGCACGTCATCGGCTCGCACTGGACCTACTCCAACGTCCCCGGCCCGTGGGCGCCGCAGGGTGGACGCAACTCCTTCGACCGCCTCGTCCACCTCTCCTGGGGCCTCCTGCTGGCCCCTGTCGGCGTCGAGGCCCTGGCTGCCTGGACGGGCGTCCCCCGCGGCACCGGCTGGGCCCTCACCCTCATGGCCGTGCTCGCCACCTCCGCCGTCTACGAGATCGTCGAGATGGCCACCGCGCTTATCGTCGCCCCCGACCTCGGCGACGCCTTCCTCGGGACGCAGGGCGACTCCTTCGACGCCGTCAAGGACATGGCCATGGCGTGGGTCGGCTCCCTGGTGGCCGGCGGCGTGGCGCTGGTGGCGTGGCTGGGGTCGCGAATCCGCTCTCCCACGCGTTCCAGCTAGGAAGGCCAAGCCACTCAAACCTGGAATGTCAATCCTATAAACTCCATGGCCGTTTGCAGCTTGTGGCCACCACCAGCACCAAAATCCTCGTCCCAATCGCAACCGCTGCGCTCCTTGCTGTCCTGGGGCTCACCGAGAATCCGCTTTCGCGGGCTCTCTGGGGAGGACATGCCGACCCCCAGCCGCAGCCGCAGGTCGTGAACAACTACTACCTGACCGATGCCCGCGTTCTTGGCGAGGTTCCGGAGACGCTATCGACGGAGCCGGCATGGCAAGACTTCCAAGAGGAGTCGGACGTCAGTCTGCAGCCGCTTTACGTCCTCAATTTCGACTTCAGCGTGGACGACTCGGCCACCATGGGCTACGAAGTGCATTCGGACCAACCCGTTCAGGCCGGCTTCCTGCTTCAGGAAGACTTCGAGCGGTTCCTTCAGGGGGAAGAGGTCGATGCCTGGGCGCTGAAGACGGACATCTATGAGGCCGACGACGAAGGCACCGAGGCCGACCTGCCCAGTGGCGACTACGTGTTTTTCGTCGAGGGTTTCTCGGAAACGGTCCCCTGCACGCTCGACTATTGGCTTGGCTACTACGCTTGACGTTAGGGAAAAACGTTCAAGGCAACCTCCCGCCCGTCACCCAGGTCCAGCCGACCAAGGACGTCGTCAAGCTCGTCGAGATGATGCGCGACACGTCGGCCCAGGGCCGCCAGATCGGCATGGTGTGCGACATCCTGCGCCGTGCCCTGCAGGACCCCGACCGCCCGACCGTCGTGCTGGCCACTGCGGGCACCCTCATCTCGACTGGGATGCGCGACCTGTTCGTCAAGATGGTCGAGGCAGGTTTCATTGACGCCTGGGTCAGCACCGGCGGCTGCATCGACGACGACCTCTACATCAGCCTCGGCGGCCCGGTCGGCATCGGGCGCCCCACGGTCGACAACCTGCTCCTGCGCGAGCACATGATCGACCGCCTCTACGACTCCTACATCGACGAGGACTTCCTGCGCGCCTGCGACGGCTACATCAGCTACATGGCCGACGACAAGCGCCTGGCCGGGCCCCGCACCAGCCGCCAGTTCATGCACCTGCTCGGCCAGAACATCCGCGAGCGCAAGACCTACAACGGCCTCACGCCGGTGAACGAGGG
>JAIVGU010000359.1 GCA_020201445.1 Halobacteriales archaeon | reverse complement strand
CTCCGCTGCATCCCAGAGTCGCATGCGCAAGAGAAGCTGCATCCAATCCCAATGTTGGTGGCCGATGTGGGCCGTGGGGTTTTCCAAGAAGATGGTGAGGGCTGCATCCGCGGAGGCACGCGGCCAGTCGCCATCGCAAGAAGCCTTGAAGGTTGGCAGCAGCAAGCCGCGCCTCTGTCGGCCAATCCAATACAAGTCCGGAGCTTCCCGAAGAAGATCCTGGAGGAAATCGAGCCAGAGCGTCATCTCCGACGGTTTCAAGGGAGCCATGAGGTCCTGGCGCCAAGAATTCAGCACTCCTTCCAGTCGAAGGCCGACTTCTTGTGAAGCATTCACATCGAGGGCCGTGGTCACCTTCAGCAAAGTCTCTAGTGCCGCGTCCATTGAGCTTGTTCGGGATTTGGGGCGCGGCGGTTGACCGGCATCGTTTCGGCACGCCTTCATAGTTGAAGGCAACCGTTTCGCGAGTCGGGTTTTTCCGGTAACCTTCCAGAAGGGAATTGCGTCTGATCGGCGCGCTTTGTCACCACGGCTGCTTAAGCGGTGGCGAAGAATCGTAGGGTCGTGGTCCTTCGTGTTCGGGACATCTCGAACCTGGAGGGCCAGCGGCTCAGCAAAGTCATTCGACGCTCAAGAGACCCAGTCGAGGTCCGTCGGGCGCAAGTCATCCTGGCCAGTGCCCAGGGCTTCGCATCACCGAAAATCAGCCTCATCGTCGGCATGACGCAGGATTACTGCCGCACGTTGATTCACGAATTCAACGAGAGCGGATTGGAGATGCTCAAGCCGCGCTGGCGACCCGGCGTGAAGGCCAAGTTCACCGAGGAACAGAAGCAACGGCTCGTCGAGTTGGCCACGACGCGCCCGCGAGACATCGATTTGCCGTTTCAACAGTGGAGTTTGTCGCGGTTGCAGGCCGAGGCGATGCGGCAGCGCATCGTGGAGTACATCAGCGTCGAGTGGCTTCGCGTCATCCTCGACGAAGCGGACGTGAGCCACCAGAGCATCAAGACGTGGAAGCAGAGCACAGACCCACTTTTCCAGGAGAAAAAGCGCCGAATCGACCGCTTGACGAGCAAGAAGCACAATCCGCCCGTCGTGTTGAGCATTGATGAAATTGGCCCGATTTCACTCAAGCCGCACGGTGGTGACGGCTGGTTTCGGGAAGCGAAACCGGACCGAGTCCGAGCCACGTACAACCGAAAGGGCGGCACGCGATACGAGTACCTCTGTCTGAATGTGTTCCACCAACAATTGAGCGTTCAACAGGAGGAACACAAGGGCGGCGCCATCTGGTTGGCGTTCCTGCAGGCGGAGCGCGCCAAGTACCCGTCCGACGAGCGAATCTACGTCATCCAGGACGGTTTGACATCGTCAACCAAGCATTCCAACGCGCCGTCACGTACCGCAACGAAGAACGAAAACTACGAGGCAAGACATTCCAGGACACGCGGCGAAAACACCGACGACCCCTCTGGACGCGGCACTAGACTCGCTTCGGCAGCCACGGAGAGCACGGAACCCACGGACGGCGATAAGGTCCGTGGCGTCCGTGGACTCCGTGTCCTCCGTGGCCTGCCGAAACCGGGGGCAGAGGAGGAAAGGGCGCTGGCCTCAGTCTAGCGCAGGCCGAAGAAGCCAAGGAACCCGCGGTGCGCCTTGGGGCGCTGAAGCTCCGCGCGCGGCGTGTAGGAATCAGGTTCATAGGACGATCCAGACGACCCAGAGACGGGGAGCTCAGTGAACTCCAACGTCCGGCCTTGGTCGCGGGAAGGACGGGTGCCACGTGACAGGGTGCGACGCGTGGTCCTGCGTCCCTTCTGGTTGCCACCTGTCTTGCGGCTGACCTTGCGGGTCGGCCTCTTGGCCTTGGCCGCCATGCGCTTGACCGACCGCTTGGCGGTCTTGCGCGTCATCGTCCGCTGGCCGGTGCAGCGCGTGGACCGCTTGGTGGTTGCCATGCCCGCCACTGCGTGAGAGAGGCACATAGCGCTACAGGGACGTCTTGCGTCCTGCGCATGCATCCGTCCCAACAGGGCAGGCCCCTCTGCCACCTCTGCATATCAGTTCGGGACTTCCGGCCAGACATGGCCCGGGCAATCTGGCGTGAAGAAACAAGGTGTGGAAGGCCAATCCGCGTGGTCCGCCAACGCTTGGAG
>JAIVGU010000358.1 GCA_020201445.1 Halobacteriales archaeon | reverse complement strand
GTGTTAGGGGTGTGGTGGGCGGTGTAGTTAGCGGCCAAATTGAAGGACGACCGGAAGGAGGATTCCTCCCAAACGACGCGCCGCATGACCCACCCTAACACTTCTAAGTCGGTCGCGCTGGTCGGCCAGGGCCGGGCAGAGAAGGCTTGAATCGTGTCGTTCAGGGTTTGGCTTTGCTCAACAAGCATGGCGGCGATGCGCTTGTCGGCCACGCCCCGCTTCTCGTCCTCTTGCGCCTCCCTTTGGGTTTCGTCATTGTGCCTGTCGCGGCATTGGTCGAAAATGAGGTTCAGAGCGCCAAGATACCACCTACCCTCCATTAGTTTCTGGAGCCCAGCAGTGTTATTGACGCCGCACTCACGCAGCGTAGGAGGCCCCCACGCCCAAATGAAGGAGGCAAGGCGGTCAAGGTCGGTTGCATTCTCCACGAACCGTCCTGGTGGCGGAACATGGCTCACGTTCAAGCCCAAGCCGTAGCGGGGCGCATAGTGCGCCGGCAGCGCGCTCGTAGCATCCGAGGCGACGGGCGCTTTTGCACAACCGGCGAGGGCGCCGGTCAGGAAAAGAAGAAGAAGGATGAGGGAAACGTGGGTCGGCTTCACGGTGGACCTTCCTTACACTACCTGCGCCGCAGGTGCCGAGGAAGTCGTCACCGGACCGGTCAGTTGGAAGCTGGCGGGGTTGTTATTGCCCGCCGTCACGCTGCCATACACAAACTGCGTGTAAGTGAACGGCATGGTGAACCTGCCGGTGGTCGTCCCTGCCCGGAAGGTGATGCGGCCACCATGCTCCAGTTGGCCCGTCTGGGAGTCGCGCGTGATTTTGAAGCCAACCGTGCTGCGGTCGCCGCTGGAGCCGCCGCTGTCCAAGCTCTGCCAGTTGTCGCTGCAATAGGTCCGCGTGGCGAAATAGGTAATGAGGCTCCATTGGTAGTTCCACGGCACGGCCGCCAAGGCGTCCTGAACGGTCTGCGGCCAGCTTGTGCAAGAGTTCTGGTTCAGGCCAAGCACGGTCGAGCTTTCTAGCTTGACCTTGCCCTCGGAGGGCTTCTGGAGCGTAATCCAGGGTTGGTTGTAGATGCTCTTCCAGCCCCAGTTGTCATAGGAGCCGTAGCCATTACCACCGCCCTTGTGGGTTAAGGCGATGTCCATCAAATATGAACCGCCGCGAGCAGGTTGGTTTGGCCCCCGCACATCCCCGGCGTAGCCGGTGGCGGCCGAGTAGGAGGGCGGGCCGCCGCCGCAGTCACCATACCAGTAGATGTTGATGTTGTAGTTCAGGGCGGCATAGGTCTTCCAGACGTTTCCCATGCTGGTGTCCGTGGACGCGGTGGCCGCCGAGCTTCCGTAGCCAGCGCCAACGTGGGTTTGGTAGTTGCAGCCGCCACCCCCTCCGCCGCTGCTGGTCTTGGCGGTGCTGCCGCCATTGGTGGAGGCGGTGCCTTTTCCGGTGTTGCTGGTTGAGCCGCTGCTGCCGCTGCCCGCGCTGCCGCCGCTGGTGGACGCGCTGCTCTGGGGCGTGGGCGGGGTGGTGGTGTTGTCGGGGGTGCTTGGCGCCTGCACGTCAAACGGCACAATCTCGAAGCCAATCAAATTGGTCGGGTTGAACGAGTATGTGTGGGTTGGCTCCCAGGACATGACCAGCGTGTAGT
>JAIVGU010000357.1 GCA_020201445.1 Halobacteriales archaeon | reverse complement strand
AGCCAGTATGGGCCCCAGCTCAGAAGGAGGTAGCACGGCATCACAAGCCAGAAACGGCAGGCTGCCCAACGCGAAGCGACCGAAGGCGGCGCCCAAGTTGTGCTTGAAGAAGGAGAGCCAACTGTGGACTGCTGGGACGTAGGCGTCCCCAGGATGTCGAAGAACGCGGAGCAAACAGCCGTGAATCCGGCGGTGCTGGCTTGGTTCCAGGGCGCCATTGGGTCCCAGGATTTCCGAGCGGGAAGGGTCAGGCATGGCACGGGGTGAGGGTGTCAGCCCGCCGCAGAAAACAAGGAAAGGAAAAGGGGGAGAAGGAGACCTGAGAGTCAAGCGTCGCGACGCTCAGTACTGCTGAAGACTGGCCGGCAACCGCAAGCTGATGCTGTAGCACAGGATGCCTTTTTCAGTCGGGCGAGTTAGGCCGGCAGACGCCATGCAGTCACGGCCGGTCTCACCATAGCAGCTCTGTGAGAGTGGGTCGGCGCAGGCGCAGGCCAAGTCTTCAATTACGCAAGGGCCCGGAGGTCCGCCGCTGCCTCCAGGGAGGGCGCCGATGGCCACGCTGAAATCAATGGCGGAGCGCGTTTGGATTCCCGTGTCGGCCGAGGTGGCGCTGACGGGGTTGGCAAGTGCCAGGATTGCCAGGATTGCAATCCCGGTCAGCAGTTTGATGGTCTGGTTTTGTCGCATGGGTTCACGTTCCGTTTGCTGTTTGTTCTTCGTTCCCAGAGGCTTGCGCGGCGCGTCCGTCGCGCTGGCCTGCTGGGTATTCGCAGGCAAACAGCTTCGTGAATTATAGGTGTGGGCACAAAAGCGGGCCAATCCCTCTATCCCACTTGGGAAAAGACTCGGGAAACGGAATTGGCCCGCTTTTGCGCCACACCATTATACGCCCCCGAGGAATGGCGCGGTATCCGCAAAGCACACCAGCTCCCCCCCGCCCCAGGAGGTAGAGTGGGTGGTAGAGGCGGCCGTAGACCGGGGCGGCACAGTGCGCGCGCCCGTCTTGAGGTAGCAACCCGTCGTGGCGTTCAGCGTCACGTCGTAGGTGTGCTTCGGGGCCTGTGGAACCGGGCGAACGTCGCCCAGGTTCGGGCTGCATCCCTCGTCGTTGCGCCACCCCGTCCGCCGGTAGTGCTGCAACACGTTCACGTCCAGCATGGGCCGCAGGGACGTGGAGTAGGCGCCGTGGTCCTCGGCGACCTCCAGCATGGCCTTCCAGGTGTCGTCCCCGATGATGTTGCCCTTCAGCAGGGGATCCGCCCGCTTGGCCGACACCGCCTTACCGAGCTGGCGGGGAAGCCGGTCCACGTCCATCAGGTCGTGCAGCAGGCACTTGATGTGGACGCTGCCGAATGGACGTGGGCGCCGGCCGCCTCCCCGTCCGGGTGGGCTGGCTCCGCACGGCGTGGAGGACCAGCTCCCAATCCTGCGGGGTCGCCTCCAGGAACGACTTGCCCTTGAGCAGGCGGTCGGCCCGAACGACGGCATACAGGCTGTTCAGGACGCTTTTCAATTCGATGTCGCCCTGCCGGCGCATTGCGAACCGCTCAACGTCCGAGCGGTTGGCCTCGCCGACTTGGCCAATCAGGTGTTGGATGGTGCGCTCCTGCGACTCCAGGCGCCTCTGCGGGTCACGGTAGGGGGTCATGGGTTCCG
>JAIVGU010000041.1 GCA_020201445.1 Halobacteriales archaeon | reverse complement strand
GTCCTCCCCGGTTCGGTGGTTGACTTCGCACCAGCACGATTGCACGGATGGAGCCTTGATTCGTGCTCTTCGTGGAATCCGTGGTCGTCGGGCGGGAGTCAGTCTGTCGGGCCGACAATCTCGCCATCCTTTGTCTCCGGCGCCATCCACCACGCCAGCCGCTCGACGTCCAGCGGGTCGCCCGGCTCCGGCGTGACCGTCACCGTGAGGTCGCCAAGGACGTGCGGCGTCGCGGGGAACGAGACGTGGTTGGCGAGCGCCGCCTGCTTGCTCATGCGGAACGTCGTGTGCGTCCTGTCCGCGTCCATGCCGTGCAGGAACTGGCCGCGGAAGGTGTCGATGATGCGGAGCTGCCACACCCGCTGCCGCAGCGGCCGCAGGTCCGCCGTGGTGGCGACGAGGCCCTGCGGCGTCTCCGCGAACGCGGCATCGGGGAACAGGTTGCGCACCGCCTGCCGGACTCGCTCGGGGTCCTCGGTGAAGCGGACGGGCGCCACGACGCGGACCTGCACGCGGCGCGCACCTCCTCGGCCTTCTTATGCGCGCCCGTGTTGGGGCAGGGCGTGGAGTCCACCCCCGAGGAGCGCCTCCGCCTGCTCGAGCGTCGCGTGGCGGAGCTTGAGGCCCGGATGCGCCGCCTCGCCGCGCAGCCTCCCGCCCAGCAGCAGCCGGCGCCGCAGCAGCTCGCGTGGATCCCCATCGCCCAGGCGCAGCCCCCGGTGGCCCCGCTGCCGCCGCCCCGGCCACCCCGCGCCGCCGATCCGATGCTGGCCGTCCGCTGGCTCGCCCGCGCCGGCATCCTGGTGCTGGCGCTCGGCGTGCTGTTCTTCCTGAAGCTCGCCTACGACCGCGGCTGGGTGCCCATCCCGGGCCGCTTCGCCATCGGCCTGCTCGGCGGCCTCGCCCTGTTCGCGGGGGGCGAGCTGATGCGGAAGCGGCGCATGGACTCCGCCGTCGCGCAGGTGTTCGCGGGCGGCGGCGCCGTCATCGCCTACACGACGCTCTACGTCGGCTACGCCTTGCCCACCTACCGCGCCGCCCTCGGCATGACGCGCGAGCTCGACATCGCCCTGCTCGCCGTGGTCGCCGCCGGGCTTGCCGCGTACGCGGTGTGGCGGAACCTGCAGGCCCTCGCCGGGGCCGCCGCGGCGCTCATCCACGTCCTGGTCGCGCCGGCGGGGGAGTTCTCCACCGTCGGCCTCGCCTTCGTGGTGGCGCTGGACGCCGGCTTCCTGCTGGCGGCGGCGTGGCGCGGCTGGAGCGCCATCGTGGCCACCATCCTGCTCGGCGCCACCATCGTCCAGGTGGCGGCCGCCCTGGACCCCGCCATCCCGTGGCCGCTCCCCATCGCGACCGCCGTGCTGCTGAGCGGCCTCGGCGCCCTCGCCGCGCACCGTGCGAGGCAGCACCGCGAGCTGTCCTGGTTCGCCGCCGGCCTCTCCCCCGCCGGCCTGTTCCTCATCCTGGGCGCCGCGGCGGACCGGGGCGCCGTCCCCGACGCGTGGGCGTGGTCCGCCCTGCTGGTGGGGCTGGCCTCCCTGATGGCAGCCCTCG
This sequence comes from Halobacteriales archaeon, assembly GCA_020201445.1. The sequence continues at coordinate 4,428 of JAIVGU010000041.1, read as the reverse complement.
CGTGGCGCGGCGTGGCCCCCATCCTGGGCATCGCCGGTGGCGTCCTGCTGGCCGCGTGGCCGTTCCTGCACTTCGACGCCCCCTCCACGGTGGTCCTGGCCCAGGCGGGCCTCGCCGCCGCGGCCGGGGCGGCAGGCTTCGCGTTCCAGGGCCGCGCCCGCGTGGGCGTCCACATCGGCGCCCTCGCCATGGCCGCCATCTGCCTGCTGGCGCTCACCGCCGCGCTGGCCGCCGACGAGGTGCCGCTCCCGCTCGACCAGGCGAAGGCGCTGGGGGCCGCCGGCCTCTGCCTCGCGCTCGGCGCCGGGCTGTTCGCGGCGCGCCAGGGCCGCCCGGGCACCGACCTGCTGCGCATCGCGGGCCTCGCCGTGGCCGCCGCGGCGCCCCTCGTCGCGGTGCCGGTGGCCCTCGACGGCTGGCTCATCGCCGCCTGCTGGGGCATCGAGGGCCTGGTGGCCGTCGTGCTGGGCCTGCTGATGAACAACGCGGAGGTCCGCACCGCCTCCTTCGCGCTGTTCGGCCTCGTGCTCGGCCGTGTGTTCCTCGTCGACCTGCACGAGCTCTCCCTGCCCGCCCGCGTCCTGGCGTTCCTGGCCACGGGCGCGCTGCTGCTCGCCGGCGCGTTCCTGTACGTCCGGCAGCGCAGGGGCGGCGCCCAAGAGACCCCGGCAGGCACGGCTGCGGCCCCGGTCCGCCCACGCCCCTGAGACGCGGGGTTCCTGTCAGCAACCCATGCGCAGCCGCGCCACTTCCGCCGCGACCTGCTCCGGCCCGGCGCCCTGCTGCATCCGCTGCACGACGTGGGAGCCGACGATGCAGCCGTCCGCCCCCGCGGCGTGGATGCGGCGCACGTCGTCGGGGCCGCGGATGCCGAAGCCGACCATGAGGCGGGCGTCGGGAGCGGCCTCGCGGGCACGGCGGACCGTCTCCACGACGCGGGCGCCGGGGTCCGCCTGCCCGGTGACGCCGACGTTGGCGACCACGTAGAGGAAGCCCGTGGCGGTGGCGGCGATGGCGCGCATCCGCCCCGGCGGCGTGGTGGGGGTGACGAGCGGGACATGCGCGAGGCCGCAGGCGGCGAGGGCGTCGCGCAGCGGGGCCGCCTCCTCCAGCGGGGCGTCGGGGACGATGAGGCCGTCGAAGCCGGCGTCCGCGAGGCGCTGCACGGTTGGCCGCCAGCCTGAGCGGTGGACGAGGTTGGCGTAGGTCATCGCCACCAGCGGCAGGTCCGGGTGGTCCTGGCGCAGGCGGCGGGCGGTGGCGAGCGCGTCCTCGAACCGGGTCCCGGCCAGGAGCGCTTGCGTGCTGGCGGCCTGCAGGATGGGGCCGTCGGCGGCCGGGTCGCTGAACGGCAGGCCGACCTCGAGCCAGTCGGCGCCGCCCCGCACTGCGGCCTCCATGGCGGCGGCGCTGCGCGGCAGGTCGGGGAAGCCGACGGGGAGATAGATGGAGAGCGCCGCGCGCTTCTCCGCCTTCACGGACGCGATGCGCCTGCGAAGCCGTTCGATGCCGGTGGCGGGGGTCATGGCTTCGCCCCCAGCGCGGCCATGAGGGTGTGGATGTCCTTGTCGCCGCGGCCGCTGAGGGTCACGATGAGGTCCTTTCCCTTCATGCCGGGCGCCATCTTGCCCGCCTCGGCGAGGGCGTGCGCCGACTCCAGCGCGGGGATGATGCCCTCCAGGCGGCAGAGCTGCTGCGTCGCCTCCAGCGCCTCCGCGTCCGTCGCGCTCGTGTAGCGCACGCGGCCGGTGGCGTGCAGGTGGGCGTGCTCGGGGCCGACGCCGGGGTAGTCGAGGCCGGCGCTGATGGAGTGCGGCTCCGTGACCTGCCCGTCCGCGTCCTGCAGGAGGTAGCTGAGGGCTCCGTGCAGGATGCCGGGCGCCCCTCCCGTCAGCGTGGCTGCGTGCTGGCCGCTCGGGATGCCGTGGCCGCCCGCCTCCACGCCGACCAGTTGCACGGGGTCGTCGACGAAGGGGTGGAAGCTGCCGATGGCGTTGCTGCCACCGCCCACGCACGCCACCACCGCGTCGGGCAGCCGCTTGCCGCCCGCCTGCTCCGCGAACTGGCGCCGCGCCTCGGTGCCGATGACGCGCTGGAACTCGCGCACCATGAGCGGGAACGGGTGCGGCCCGACCACGGAGCCGATGCAGTAGTAGGTGTCCTCCGGGCGGCCGGACCAGTCGCGCAGCGCGTCGTTGACCGCGTCCTTCAGCGTCCCGTTGCCCGCGGAGACCGGGTGGACCTGCGCGCCGAGGAGCTTCATGCGGAACACGTTGAGCGCCTGCCGCCCGACGTCCTTGGCGCCCATGTAGACCTCCACCGGGAGCCCGAGCGCCGCGCCCGCCATCGCCGTCGCCACGCCGTGCTGGCCGGCGCCGGTCTCCGCGATGAGGCGGGTGCGCCCCATCCTCTTGGCGAGGAGGGCCTGGCCCATGACGTTGTTGAACTTGTGCGCGCCGCCGTGCACCAGGTCCTCGCGCTTGAGCCAGACGCGGGCGCCGCCCAGGTGCGCCGACAGCCGGCGGGCGTGGTAGAGCGGCGTCGGGCGGCCGCCAAAGTGGCGGTTGTAGTGCTCCAGCTCCGCCGCGAAGGCGGGGTCGGCGCGGGCCGCCGTGAACGCCTGCTCGACCTGCTGCACGACCGGCACCAGCGTCTCGGCGACCCAGCGGCCGCCGAACTCGCCGAAGTAGCCGCGCGCGTCGGGGAAGCTGTAGGTCAAGGCCGTTGCGCCTCCGTTTGCGGGGAACCACGAATTCCACGAATTGCACGAAACCTCGACCGTCGAATTCGTGTGATTCGTGGGTCCTCAGTCATGCGCCGCGCACCGCCTGCACGAAGGCCAGGACCTTCGCCGGGTCCTTGCGGCCGGGCTCCGACTCCAGGCGGCTGGAGGCGTCGGCGCCCCACGCGCCCGTCGCGGCAAGGGCGGCGGCGGCGTTGCCGGCGTCGAGCCCGCCCGCGACGAGGCTGAGGCGGCCGGGGTGCGCGTCGACCAGCCGCAGCGTCCGCGACCAGTCGTGCACCGCGCCGGTGCCGCCGCCGAGGCCGCCGTGCGGGGAGTCGGCCACGAAGCCCGCGACGTCGGGGCCGGGCGCCGCATCGTCCCCCGCTTCGACGGCCTGCAGGACGTGGGTCGGGATGGATTGGAGAGAGTGGCTCCATCCGGCGGCGGGGAGGAAGCCGGACACCTGCACGAACGCCGGCCGGACGAGGCGGCACCACGCCCGCACCTCCCCGGCGTCGGCGTGCGGCGTGACGAGGACGGGGCGGAGGCCGAGGGAGCGCGCGGTGTCCGCGAGCCGCTGGGCCACGATGGGTGGCACGTCACGGGGGGAGCGGGGCGCGCCGACGACGAACCCCACCAGGTCGGCGCCTGCCCTCGCCGCGCCCACCACATCGGTCTCGGTGCGCAGGCCGCACACCTTGCTGAGGGGCCGCTGGAGCGCGCGCAGCGCAAGCTCCGCGTCGGGGGCCTCCAGCAGCATCGTCCCCACCAGGACGCCGAGGGCGCCGGCGCGGCGGGCGGCCAGGACGTCGGCGCGGCGGCGGACGCCGGAGAGCGCCAGCACGGGCCGCTGCTTCGCCACCTCGGCGAGCAGGCGGAGCGCGGCGGCCTCGTCGACCTTCAGCGTCTCCAGGTCGCGTGCGTTGACGCCGAGCAGGTCCGCGTTCGAGCCGCGCGCGCTGGCCCAGTCGGCCGCGTCAAAAAGTTCCAGCAGCACTTCCAAGCCAAGCTTGTGGGCAGCGTCCACCAACGTCTCGCGCCGTTCACGGTCGCCCGCAAAGCAGCGCTCGATGAGCAGGACGGCGCTGGCGCCGTCGTGGCGGGCGCAGGCGAGCTGGGCCTCGTCCACCACGAAGTCCTTCATCAGGGTGGGAAGCCCCTGCGCGTGCGCCGTGCGGAGCAGGCCGGGGCTGCCGCCGAAGTGGTCCGCGTCGGTCAGGATGCTCAGCGCGGCGGCCCCTCCCGCCTTGTACGCGGCGAGGACGGGCTCGACAGGGCCGCGCAGCAGCAGGCCGGAGCTTGGGCTGGCGGGCTTCAGCTCCGCGACGACGCCGGAGCCGGATTGGATGGCCGCCACGAAGGGGCCGTTCGGCTGGAGCGCCGCCCCGCTGGGGGCGTAGGCGCCGGCCGCGACCCGCTCACGGGCCCTTGCCAGGAACGTCGCCAGGCGCGACATGCCCGCCTCCTGCGCCCACCTCGGACGCCGCCGGGGCCGCCTGCAGGACCTGCTTGCCTACCACGAGGCCCAGGAGCCCGAAGCCGATGGAGAGCAGGAAGCTCAGCACCGCCATCGCCCCTAGGTACATCGACGTCGGCGTGAGCAGGACGCTGCACTTCTGCGTCGTGCCCTGGTCCGTCGCCCCGGACACGGCGGGGACGTTGCCGACGCACGCCTGCGTGCCGCCCAGGTAGCCGTAGAGCAG
>JAIVGU010000229.1 GCA_020201445.1 Halobacteriales archaeon | reverse complement strand
TCCGCGGCCTCCGCGGTTGGGTCGGGGACGGCCCGCAACGGTGGGCGCCCCGCGACCCTTTATCTACGGCCCTGGGGTGTCCGCGTGCCTCCTGGAGCGACCCCGTCGTGGCCCGCAAGACCCCGCCCAAGCCCCGCACGACCGCCCGCAAGACGCCCCGCAAGGCCAGGCCGGCCGAGGACGCGGGGACGCGGGCGCTGCGCAAGGTGCAGGGGGTCCCCGAGCCCGGCGTCGAGCAGGACGAGGAGGAGCAGGCCGCCTTCGTCGAGACGGGGGACCTCGACGACCGCCGCCTCGCCGAGGAGGCCAGGAAGGAGGCCGAGCGCGGCTTCCTGCACCGCTTCCTGCGCCGCGAAGCGCAGCCCAAGGTGGAGCTGCACGCGCCGCCGCACACCCGGCCGGGCCTGTTCCGCCGCGCCCCCAGGCAGGAGCGGGACGCCGCCGCGGCCAAGCGGCTGGAGGAGAGGGCCGCCGCCGCGCAGGGGCGCCTCGACGCCAAGCGCAAGGCCAGCGAGGAAAGGGCCGCCGCGAAGGAGGCGGCGAAGCGCGAGAGGGCGCAGGCCAAGCTTGCGGCCCGCGAGGCGCGTGAACAGCAGAAGGAGGAGGCCAGGCGGCAGGCCGCCGCGGCCAAGGCCGAGAAGGCGCAAGCCGGCAAGGGCGAGCCCCTTCCCGCCGACGGGACGGGCAAGCCGAAGCGGGGCTCAAGGGCGAAGCCAGGGCGGAGCCCCGAGACGAAGCCAGAGCGAAGCCCGGAGACGAAACCGGGCCAAGGCCCCGAGGCGAAGCCAGGGCGAAGCCCCGAGGCGAAGGAGGAGGCCCGCCGCGCCAAGGAGGCGGCGAAGCGCGAGAAAGAGGCCGCCGCCGTGGCCGCCGCGGCGGAGAGGCGGGCCGCCCGGGAGCGCGCCGCCGCCGGGCGCCGCCTCGCGAAGGCAGCAAAGGCCGCGCGCGACGGCGAGACCGTCGAGTGCGCCAACTGCAAGACCGTGTTCCCCGTCCCCGCGGGCGCCGCCGAGGCGACCTGCCCGCAATGCAAGTCCCTGCTGGCCCTGAGCCGCGACGACGCTCCGCCCACGCCTGCTCTGGCCCCCACGCCCACAGTCAAGCCGCAGAAGGCCGCCAAGGCCAAGCCGGCGCCTGCGCCCACGCCGACACCCGTCCCCGTCCTGGCGGCCGAGCCGGAGCCCGCCGCCGCGCCGCTGCCCGACCTGAAGGCCGAGCAAAAGGCGCAGAGGCAGCGCGAGAAGGAGGCCGCCCGCGCCGAGAAGGAGCGCCTCAAGGCCGAGCAGGAGGCCGCGAAGAAAGCCGCCGCCGGCAAGGCGCTGGCCGAGAAGCTCGCGGCGCAGGAAAAGGCGAAGGCCGAGAAGCTCGCCGCCGAGGAGAGGGCCAAGGCGGAGAAGGAGGCCCGCCGGCTCCAGGCCGAGCAGGAGAAACAGGCCGCCAAGGAGGAGCAGCGCCGCCGCGCCGCCGAGGAGGCCACTGCCGAGAAGCAGCGCAAGCAGGCAGAGAGGGAGGAGGCCGAGCGCCGCAAGGCCGCCGAGAAGGCCGAGGCCGAGCGCGCGAAGCTCGCGGCCAAGGAAGTTGCGCAGCGCCAGAAAGAGGAGGCAGCTCGTGCGAAGGAGGCCGCGAAGGCCCCGCCGCCGGCACCCATCGTCCTGCAGGAGGCACCAGCACCGAGGAAGGGCAAGGGCGCGAAGGCCAAGGCCGCGGTCCAGCCGGCGCCAGAGCCTGTCCCTGAGCCGGAGCCCGTCGACCCCAAGGAGGCGGCGCGGCAGGCCAAGCTCGCCGGGAAGGAGCGCGCCAAGGCCGAACGGCTCGCGGCGAAGGAGGCCAAGGCGCAGGCGAAGCTCGCCGCCAAGCAGGCCAAGTCAGACTCCAGGGCAGCGCCCCAAACGGAGGCCGCGCCCGACGAGAAGGCGCTCGCCAAGCACGCCAAGCGCGAGGAGAAGGAGCGCGCCAAGGCCGAGCGTCTCGCCGAGAAGGAGCGGCTCAAGGCGGAGACGCTCGCCGCCAAGGAGCGCGCGTCGGCCGAGGCGCTGGCGGCGAAGGAGGCGAAGGCCCGCCAGGGGCCCGCCCCCGCCGAGTCCGCCGAGCCGTCGAAGGCCGACCGCAAGGCGCAGGCGAAGGCCGAGGCCGCCGAGCGCAGGCGCCGCGAGCAGGAGGAGCGCGAGCGCGCCAAGGAAGCGGAGCGTGCCCGCAAGGAAGAGGGGCGCCGCAAGCGCGACGCCGAGCGCGGCACCGGCGCCCCCAGCGGCACCTGGTCGCAGGGCGTCGCGCAGCGGTTGCCCACCGCCAGCGGCGAGGGCGGCATCTGGGAGCAGTCCATCGTCGCCCGCAAGGAGGGCTTCGCGGAGGCCGGCACGGCGCCCGCCAAGAAGGCGCTCGCCAAGGCGCCGCCCCGCCTCGTCGACGGCAGCAGCCTGTTCGCCAAGCTCCCCGAGGACGTGCCGGAGCGCGCGCCGCCCCGCCTGCCCGACGGCCAGAGCCCATTCGCCAAGCTGCCGGAGGACGCGGCGCGCCGCGAGCCCCCCCGGCTGGCCGACGGCCGCAGCCCGTTCGTGAAGCTGCCCGAAGACGAGCCCTCCGACGCGGGCAAGCTCTACGCCTTCGGCCACCTGCCCGGCCGCGCCTACACCACCCCCGGCGGCTTCCGCGTCGTCGAGGAGGCCGTCGAGACCGACGTCGCCCCCGAGCTGGACCAGGAGACGGGACCGGACCGTGCCTCGCTGCGCGAGCAGCAGCGCCAGGCCCGCGAGGCGGAGAAGGCGGCCCGCAAGGAGGCGCTGCGCAAGGCCCGCGAGGAGGCCGAGGCGCGCAAGGCGGAGAAGGACAGGCTCGTCGCCGAGGAGCGCGCCGCCCGCAAGGCCAAGCCCGCCGCGGAGCCCGCCCCTGTCGAGGAAACGCCGAGGAAGGGCAAGGCCGCGAAGGCGGAGGCTGCGTCCGCCGCGCCTGCCCAGTTGGAGGAGCCCGCCGAAGGGAAGCCGTCGTCGTTCCTGGGCCGCTTCCGCCGCGAGAAGGCCGAAGAGCCCGAGCCCGCCAACGAAGAGGCGCTCGCCAAGGGGCCCGGCAGGAAGGGCAAGGCGGCCAAGGAGCCGGAGCCTGTCCCCGAGCCGACCGAGGAGACCGGGTCCTTCCTCGAACGTTTCAAGCGCAAGGAGGCGCCCGACGCTGACGCAGAGAAGCAGCGCCGCGCCGCCGAGAAGGCCGCCGCCAAGGAGGCCGCGCAGCGCGAGAAGGAGGAGAGACGCCGCCTCGCCGCCGAGCAGAAAGAGCAGGAGGCGCAGCGCAAGGCCGCCGGGAAGGAGGCCGCCCGGCAGGCCAAGCTCGCCGCCAAGGAGGCTCCCGCCGAGGCGGAGCCCGCGACGGGCAAGCCCGGCAAGAAGGACGGGACCGAGGAGCCGGCCAAGGAGGGCGGCTTCTCGCTCGCCAAGCTCCTCGACCGCAAGGAGGAGACGCCGCAGGAGCGCAAGGCCCGCCTGCGCGAGGAGGCCCGTGCTGGGAAGGAGCGCCAGCGGCAGGAGAAGGCGGAGGAGGCCGCCCGCCGCAAGGAAGCGGTCACCAAGGAGAGGGCCAAGCGCGACGCCGAGAAGGAGAGGCAGCGGGACCGCGCCGCCGCAGAGGCGGAGAAGGAGCGCCTGGCCGCGGAGAAGGCGGCCGGGAAGGAGCGCGCCCGCGAGCAGGCCGAGGCGGACGCCGCCCGCGCGCGGGAGGCGAAGGAACACGCCCTTGCCGAGCGGAAGGCCGCCAAGGAGCAGGCCGTCCGCGAGCGCGCCGAGGCCAAAGCCCGCGCCGCGCTGGCCAAGGAGGAGGAGCGCCGCCGCGAAGTGGAGAAGGCCCTCGCCGCAGCCCCCGTCCAGGAGTCGCCCATCCACGAGTTCCAGGAGGCCGTCGCCCCGGCGCAGGACGCCAAGGCCGCGCAGGCCGAGGCGCGCAAGGCCGAGCGGGAGCGTGTCCTGGCCCAGCGGCTCGCCGCCAAGCAGAGGAAGGTGGAGGAGAAGCGGGCAAAGGAGGAGCAGCGCGCGCTGGAGCGGCTGCGGCTCGCCGAGGGGAAGGCCATGGCGAAGGAGCGCGCCCGCCTGGAGCGCGAGGCGCAGGCGGTGGCCAAGGCCGCCCCGCCGCAGCCCGCCGCCGAGCCCGAGCCCGCATCCACTCCGCGGCCTGCGCCACAGCCGGAGGCTCGCGCCGCGCCGAAGCCGAAGCGATCCGAGGTCGAGCCATGGGAGGCGCCCGCCAGCCAGACCAAGGCGAAGGCCGCCCGTGCGCCCGCGAAGGCGTCGCCCCCGGCAGCGTTCCAAGAGGCCGCGCCAACACCAGAGCCCGAGCCTGCACCGGCCACGACGCTGCGCCCCCCCAGCCCGCCAGGCTACGACCCTAAGGCCATCGACCGGGTCCTGCGGGAGCACTCCGCGCGCCGGCAGAAGCGGTGAGGCCGGGGCCCCGACGAGTAGTTTCATCCACCCGAGGGTCCGTGCCTAACTAGGAGCGCCAGCCTCGCACGGGTGGTGCCTCAATGGCCAAGAAGAACGGACCCCCGGTTGCCATGGAAGACGACTACGACGCAACCTTCGACAACGACCTGAGCGCCGCCCGCGCCGACCCCAAGAAGGAGGGCCACATCCGCATGACCGTGGAGGACCTCCCGGGCGTCGGCCCCGCCACCGCAGACAAGCTGAAGGAGGCCGGCTACGAGGACCTCATGGCCATCGCGGTCGCCAGCCCCGGCGACATCGCCGAGAAGTGCGACATCGGCGAAGGCGTCGCGCAGAAGATCATCAACGCCGCCCGCAAGCTCGCCGACGTCGGCGGCTTCGAGACCGGCCTGGAGGTCGCCGAGCGCCGCAAGTCGGTCAACAAGATCGGCACCGGCAGCAAGGCGTTCGACGAGCTGATGGGCGGCGGCATCGAGACCCAGTCCATCACCGAGTTCTACGGCGAGTTCGGCTCCTGCAAGACCCAGTTCGCCATGCAGCTCGCGGTCAACGTCCAGCGCCCCGAGGCGGAGGGCGGCCTCAACGGCCACGCCCTCTACATCGACACCGAGAACACCTTCCGCCCCGAGCGCATCACCCAGATGGCGCAGGCCCTCGGCATGGACCCCACCGAGACGCTGAAGCGCATCCATGTCGCCCGCGCCTTCAACAGCAACCACCAGATGCTCCTGGCCGAGCGTGCGCAGGAGATCTGCCGCGACTTCCCCATCAAGCTCATCGTCGTCGACTCCCTCACGGCGCACTTCCGCGCCGAGTTCGTCGGCCGCGGCACCCTGGCCGACCGCCAGCAGAAGCTCAACCGGCACATGCACGACCTGCAGCGCCTGGGCGGCATCAACAACGCCGCCGTCGTGGTCACCAACCAGGTGAGCGCCAAGCCGGACGCCTTCTTCGGCGACCCGACCCGCCCCATCGGCGGCCACATCGTCGGCCACACCTCCACGTTCCGCATCTACCTCCGCAAGTCGAAGGGCGGCAAGCGCATCTGCCGCCTCGTCGACTCGCCCCACCTGCCCGAGGGCGAGGCCGTGGTGAACGTCACCGAGGACGGCATCCGGGACGCGGTCTGACCGCCGACCAAGAGCGCGACCCTCCAGTTTTTCTCTCCCTTCCTTCCTCCTGATTCCCATGGCCTTCACGCACAACGGGTACACCCTGCACGCCCGCGAGGTCGTCCTGAAGGGGGGCCACAAGCAGGTCATCTACTTCTTCAGCCAGCGGCGGCCCCAGAGCGGCATCCCCGTCGAGATGCCCGAGGGCTACTCCCTGGGCGTCAACAAGCGCACCGGGCTGCCCTACCTCAGGAAGAAGTAGCCTTTTGCAGGAGAGGGGCCTGGAGCGCCCATGGACGGGGAGGAGTGGGACGCCGGGGAGGAAGGGGTCTTCCTAGAGTGCGCCACCTGCGGCGACGTGGAGGAGCACGCGGTGCTGCGCGCCGCGGCGTCCGCCTGGACGGTGGAGTGCCTGGAGTGCCGCACCAAGCAGACGGTGGCGGCGCCCCCCAAGCCGCGCACCATCGTGGTCCCCATCATCC
>JAIVGU010000356.1 GCA_020201445.1 Halobacteriales archaeon | reverse complement strand
CTCTGTCACGCTCGTGTCGTAGGTGACTTCATCGCCGTTTTTGAGGCCGTCTTGGTCGTAGTCGCCGTTCGTGTCCGCCAGGGCAACCTCAACGGAGTCGCTCTGCCCATCGCCATCGGTGTCGGCGATGCCAGGGTGGGTCTTGGTGGTGTATTCATCCAGGTTGTTGAGCCCATCGTGGTCCAGGTCGCTCATGGCGCTGGGCACCGCAGGGCCGAGGCCGTAGGTGTCCTCGTAGGCATCCGGCATCTTGTCGCCGTCGGAGTCCTCCTTTGTGGGGTGGGTGCCGATGGCGTATTCATGGACGTTGGCCAGGCCGTCGTTGTCCAAATCCAAGGTCGCGTCGGCCACGAGGACTTGGGTTCCTTCCTGGACTTCCCAGCCGTCGGGAATCTGGTCCATGTCGGTGTCCACCGCTAGGGGGTCGGTGTGGTGCGTGTTGAACTCCGCGCCATCCGTCAATCCATCGCCATCGGTATCAGCCACATCCGGCAAGGTGTGGTGGACGTTGACTTCGCTGCCGTCGTCTAGGCCGTCGGGCTCCGTGTCCAGGGCAAGGGGGTTGGTGTGGTAGTTGAGAATCTCGGAGCCATCGTCCAAAGTGTCGTGGTCGGTGTCCGCTAGAGCCATGTCGGTGTGGTAGAAGTCGCGCTCGGGGCCGTCGAGCAGGGCATCGTTGTCGCTGTCAGCGTCGATGAGGCCGTTGAGGCGGTCGCCGTCCACGTCCTGCGCCTGCCCGCTGCCGGTCGGGTCCCACTTCAAAGCTTCGATGGGGTCAGGGATGCCGTCCACGTCGCTGTCCGTCATGTAAGGAGTCGTGCCGTAATCGGATTCACCGACTTGGTTGCCCACCGTCACGCTGGGATTCAAGGAGAAGCAGTTGGGAGCGCGACCGCCATCGCACAGGCCGTCAGCGTCGGTATCAGCGTTGTCGGGGTCGGTGCCGTGGCGGATTTCTTGGGTGAAGTTGAGGCCGTCCTGGTCCTCGTCGCTGTTGCCGTCCGCAAACAGGAGGGCATTGGTGCCGTAGTAGGCTTCGTAGCCGTCCGTGGCGCCGTCCTTGTCGGTGTCGGGGTCGTGGGGGTTGGTGCCCAACAGCCAGGGGCCGCTCGTGGGCTCGGAGTAGGTGGTGGGGCGGCCGTAGCGGTATTCCTCCACGTTGGGCCAGAGCTGCTCGGGGGTGCCGTCCTGGTTGCGGTCGAAGCTGTCATTGTGCGGACCTCGAAGTAGTCTGCCATCCCGTCGCGGTCGGTGTCCCAGTGCAGGGGGTCGCTGTGGTAGGTGTTGACCTCCTCCCCATCAAGCAGGTGGTCGCCCTGCTCCAGGCTGCTGCCCTCCGAGTCCATGTCATCGGGGTTCGTGGCGTGCTGGTATTCCCCGAGGTTGGTGAGCCCATCGCCGTCGCGGTCGAGAGCGGCGTCGGTGGGGTCGACCATGTTGAAATTGTGCGCGACCTCCCAGGCGTCGGGCATCCCGTCGTTGTCCGAGTCGGGGTCGTTGGCGTTCACCAGGCCGTCGTGGTCAGTGTCAAGGTTCCACGCCACCTCGTCCTTGTCGTGAATGCCGTCGCCCTCGGTGTCCACGCGATCGGGGCGGACTTGGCCACTGCCCAGCAGGAACTCCTCGCCGTCAAGCAAGCCGTCGCCGTCGGCATCGGGGTCAAGGAGGTTGCTGCTGATGCCGTCGCCGTCAAAGTCGGTGTGCCACAAATTGCCGCCGAGGGCGTTCCAGGCGCTCAACTCGTCGCCGTCCCGGATGGTGTCCCCGGTGCCGGGGGCGCCGACGCGGCCATGGTCGGCGTAGGTGGAGCTGGTGCTGGCGGTGCATTGCGTGGCTTGCAGGGTGCAATCGCTGTCGAAGAACTCCGGGTAGGAACCGTAGGTGTAGAACTCCACGCCATCCGAGAGGGTGTCGTTGTCGGCGTCGGGGTCGTTGACGTTTGCGGAGCCGTCGGCGTCCGTGTCGAGGCTGTGGTCCGGGTCGAAGAACGCGACACCGGCCTGGACGTTGACCCCGTTGTTGCTGGTGTCGTCCCAATAGTGAACCTCGGGGCCGTCCTCCCACCCGTCGCCGCCAGCTCCGGTGGCGGCGTCCTGCTCGTTGTCCTTGCAGTTCTGAGCAGCAGGGAGCGCGGGAGCGGGCGGAGTCGTAGCTAGGGCGCAGATGGGAACGAGGTTCCAGCGGAACTCGTCCACGTTGAGCAGGCCATCGCCATCGAGGTCGAAGGCCGGGTCGATGGCTTGGTGCGCGCGCCATTCCCAGTAGCCTACCCAGTCGTCGCCCATGCCGTCTAGGTTCTTGTCGACTTGCCCGACGAGATCCATGCCGATGGTGTAATCACGCCCAAGGACACTGGTGTGGACGCTGATGCCGCAGCCGCCGGAATCGGATTCGGCGCCGGCGTGGGCGTTGACCATGTAGCCGGGGGGAACGTAGTGGATGCCGGGCGGGAAGGGGTTGTCGTCGGTGCTGATGCTGCCGGGCACTCGAAGGCCCCATGGAAGCGGGCCGGTGAGTGTTTCCAGGGCGAAGGTGTTGCAGCGGTAGCGGGCCTCGGCGGGAGGGATGGCAGGAGCGGTAAGCAGCAGGAGGGTGGCAAGGGCAACAAGGCGGGCAGACAGGGAGTTCATGGGCATCACCGATTCAGGTTCGAGGAAAGGGTGCCCTGGCGCGAAGGAAATCGGGAACTCGCCAGGGCACTGAGGCCCGCGAAACGGAATCCAACAATAAGGCCATTCGCCGCACGGGCGGAAAAATTGCACAAAGGACGCCGCCAGCCGCCCCGCCGTGGTATTTTTTCCGCCCGTGCGGTGAATAGGCTCATAAAGGGTGCAAGTCCGTGTTCCTGATGCCCAATGGGCAACGAGGATTCTGCCATGCGCCTGCGTCTGTTGTCG
>JAIVGU010000040.1 GCA_020201445.1 Halobacteriales archaeon | reverse complement strand
ATGTGGAGCAGGTCGCGGTCGCGCCGGTCGAGCCCCTCGGCGGGGTAGTACGCCTTGCGGCCGCACCCCTCGCGCACCGCGACGTGGCCGAGGCGGGCCAGGATGCGGCAGTGGTAGGCCAGCGTGGACTGGTGCATCCCCAGCCCGTCCGCCAGGGCGCGCAGGTGCAGCCCGGGGTTGGCGCGGACGTGCTCCACGATGCGCTGGCGGGATGCGGTGTCGAGGGCGTTGCGGATGCGCATGGTTCCGGCTGGCGTTCCCCGGCCCGCACGATAAGCCAAGGCAAGAACGGGAGGAATCCGCGGGAGGGCGTGGGGCGCATGGCTTGCCGGAAATCGGCCAGGTTCCCCGGCAAAAACGTCACGCGTGGCTCTCCGGGGCGCGGGGGACGCGTGGCGATTTCGAGGCTTCACGAGAAGCATTAAGCGCGCCGCCCGCCGCAGCACCTCCGCATGCCGCTCTCCCAGGATGCCGTCGCCGCCGCCCTCGCCGTCGCCCTGGGGCACGACCTCCCGTCCCTCCTGGCCCGGCTCGCCGGCGCGCTGGGCGGGGCCGGCCTGCTGCCGCTCTTCTCGCGCATCGACGGCGACCACATGCTGGAGAACCAGGTGCGGCAGCGGCTCCATGAGGCCATCCAGCAGGACCCCGGCCTCTGCATGGGCGCCCTGCGCGACCGCACCGGCGTGGCGTGGGGCACCGCGGTCTACCACCTGCACCGCCTGGAGCGCAACGGCCTCGTGGTGTCGCTGCGGCACGGCGGCTACCGACGCTACTTCTCCCCCAGCGCCCCGCTGTCGCGCCACCGCTCCCACCTCGCGGTGCTGAGCCACCCGACCGCGCAGCGCATCGCCCTCTTCGTGCACGGCCACCCCGGCGTCGACCAGGCGAGCCTCTGCCGCGGCCTGGGGCTGCTGAGTCCGGCCGCCTCCAAGCACCTGGGCCGCTTCGAGGCGGTGGGCCTGGTCACCGCGCAACGCGCCGGCCGCAGCCGCCTCTACCACCCCACCCCCGACCTCGGCGCGGCGCTCGCCTTCGTGGAGCCCGGCCCGCCCGCGCAGCCGGTCCAGCCCGCCCCGCCCATCTAGCCAGGCCCACGGCGGCCAGGATTCCACCCGTCCTTGCATGGCCCCATATGGCCGCCCGCGCCGAGCGCACCGTGATGACGCGCCTGCCGACCCGGATCCTCCTCCTGTCCGCCGAGCCCTGCCAGTCCGACTACGTCGAGACGGTCCTCGCGATGGAGCCGCACGGCTTCCAGGTCCGCCGCGGCGAGGACACCTGGGACGGCGGCGACGTCGACCTCTGCATCGTCGCCCTCGACGCCGGCGCCCCCGTGGCCCCCGACGCCCTGCTCTCCCTGCCCGTCAACCCGGCCCGCGTCCCGACCATCGCGGTCTCCCCGTGGATGCCCGAGGTCGCCGAGGTGCACCAGCTCATGCGCGAGGGCGCCGAGGACGTGCTGGGCCTGGCCGAACTGAGCCCACGCCGCCTCCTCTCCGCCATCGTCAAGGCCCTCGCCCGCCAGGCCCGCCCCGCCGCCGCCCCCCGCGGCAGCGGGCGCGTGGAGTCGGTGGCCGGCCTTGGGGTCGCGCTGCCCGGGCATCACCCTTGGATGGCGGCCGAAACCCCCCTGCTGGAAGGCGGCGAGCCCCTCGCGGCGGAGACGCCGTTTCCGTGACGCAGCCTTTCGTGCGCGGGCCCTGTTTGTCGCCATGTAGATACACCAATGTTTCTATACTTCGTAGCGGGTTCGCTACCATGGCTGCGACGCGCCCCCACCCTGAAGCGCATCGACAAAAGTTGGGGCGTTGCCAGAGTTTTGACAACACCCGGAGGGGCGCATGACGCAGGTCCAGGTGGCGGCGGCCCCGCACACCCGCCAAAGTGCCCGCATCCTCATCGTCGAGGACGACCCGCTGTTCCGCCGCTTCTCCACCACCGCCCTGCACGGCTCGCCCCGCCTCGCGGTGCAGGCCGACGCCGCCGGCTCCCTCGCGGAGGCGGCGCAGATGCTGCGCGAGACCGCCTATGACTGCGTCCTGCTGGACCTCGGGCTCCCCGACGGCCATGGCACCGCCACCGTGCGCGCCATCCTCGCGGCCGCCCCCTCCGTCCCGGTCGTCGTGATGACCGGCGAGGAGGACGGCGAGGTCGCCGCCGCCGCGCTGCGCGAGGGCGCGCAGGACTTCATCGAGAAGACCCAGACGGACCCGGGGCAGCTCGAGCGCGCCATCCGGCACGCCGTCGAGCGCGGCCGCTGGGCCGCCGAGTTGGCGGCGAAGGCGGCAGAGCTGGCGGCGCGCAACGCCGAGCTCGACGACTTCGCGCACGTCGTCTCGCACGACCTCAAGGCGCCGCTGCGCGCCATCCACTACCTGGTCCTCGACGCGCAGGGCCACCTCGAGGCGGGCCGCGGCGAGGCCGCGTCCGAGGAGCTGCAGGGCATCGCCCCCCGCGTGCAGCGCCTCTTCGGGATGATCGACGGCGTCCTGCAGCTCACCCAGGCCGGCCGCGTCCGCGGCACCCCGGCCCCGCTCGACACCCGCGCCCTCGTCGACGAGGTGGTGGCCAGCCTGGGCGTCCCGGCCGGCTTCCAGGTCCGCGTCGGCCCGCTCCCGGCCATGGTCGCCGACCGCGTGGCGCTGGCGCGCGTCTTCCAGAACCTCATCGACAACGCGCTCAAGCACCACGGCGGCCCCTCCGGGAGCGTCGACGTGGGCGGCCGCGAGGCCGGCCCGCTGTGCGAGTTCACGGTCGCCGACGACGGGCCCGGCATCCCGCCGAACCTGCGCGAGGCCGCCTTCCGCCTCTTCCAGACGCTCGGCCCGCAGGGCAAGGGCAGCGGCGTCGGGCTGGCGCTGGTGCGCAAGGTCGTGGAGGCGCACGGCGGCGCCATCCGCATCGAGGACGGCGAGGGAGGCCGGGGCGTCCGCTTCTGCTTCACCTGGCCGCGGGAACCTAGGAGCTGACGTCCAGATGGGTCCAATACCGGCACACGGCCTGCACGCAATCCTCGAACGACTTGGGGTCGTCGCGCTTGACCACCCAGGAGTTGGCGCCCGCCTCCATCGCCGCGCGGATGTGGCGCGCGTCGCGCAGGGAGGAGAAGATCACGATGGGGAGGAACTTCGTGCGCGGGTCGGCGCGCAGGCGCTGCACCACCTGCACCCCGTTCATGTCGGGGAGCATGAAGTCCAGCAGGACGAAGATGGGCAGGTGGGACGCGGCCGCCAGCTCGCGCAGCGCCGCCTCGCCGGTGTCCGCGAAGCTGACCGCGTAGTCCCCCGCCACGGCGCGGGCGATGCCGCGCTGGACGATGAGGTCGTCCTCGACCGCAAGGAACTGTCCGAGAGGCTTCAGGGCCGAGCCGTTGTTCACAAGGTCTGGTATGCCACAGGTCCAGGGCATAAATGCGTTTGTGTCCCATGGGGCCAGACAGACGCGCCAGGGTCCCTTGGCGCGCAGGAGGCAGCATGACGAATCCACGCGCGGAAGCCCCCCCAGCAGGCCCGACGGCAGACCCGGTGCGCGTCCTGGTGGTCGAGGACGACCCCGACGACGCCCGCACCACCTTCCGCGCGCTGCGCCGCAGCCGCCGCTTCGACCCGGTGCACGCCCGCAGCGGCGCCGCGGCGCTGGAGGAGGCCGCCCTCGGCCCCTTCGCGCTCTGCCTGGTCGACTACCGCCTGCCCGACATGTCGGGCATCGAGGTGGTGCGCCGCCTGCGCTCGCTCGGCCACAGCGCCCCCATCCTGGTCCTCTCCGCCGTGCAGTCCGACGCCATCGTGGAGCGCGCGCTGGCCGCCGGCGCCGACGACTTCCTGCTCAAGCACCTGACCTACGGCGACCGCCTCGAGGGCGAGGTCGCCCGCTTCCTGGGGGCCTGAGCGTGGAGCTGAGCGACCTGCTGCGCCGCGTCCAGGAGTATGGCCTCGACGAGGGCGAGGCGCAGATGTACTACCACCTCTCCCGCCTCGGCCCGTCGCGCGCCGCCTCCGTGGCCGAGGCCGCCGGCCGGCGCCGCAGCGACACCTACCGCGTCCTCGACCGCCTCGTCGAGAAGGGGTTCGCCGAGAAGAGCCTGGAGCGGCCCGCCCGCTACCTGCCGCGCTCCCCCGAGGAGGCGCTGCGCCGCGCCCTCGAGTCCCGCCGCGCCCACGTCGAGGCGCTCGACGCCCAGCGGATGGCGGTCGCCGCCGCGTGGCCGCGCCCCCTCGCGCAGGCGGAGCCGGCCCGGCAGCGCTTCGCCGTCCACCAGGGCCGCTCCCAGGTCGTGGGGCTGCTGGCGCGCATGCTCGACGCCGCCACCGAGGAGATCCAGTTCGTGACCTCCAGCGACGGCCTCGCCCGCCTCGACGCGGCGGCGCTGCGCGAGACCCTGCGCGCGCGCACCCAGGCCGGCATCCTGGTGCGCGTCCTGGCCAAGCGCGGCCGCGGCGGCGAGCTCCCCTTCGCGGACCTGGAGGGGGTCGAGGTGCGCTACGGCGACCTCCCCACCTTCTACCAGGCCCTCCTGGTGGACGCCCGCGAGGCCGCCCTCTTCGTCACCGCCGGCAAGGGCATCTCCGGCGCGGAGGAGGCGGTGCTGTGGCTCAACGCCTCCGACGTCGTGCTGGCGCAGAAGGCGCTCTTCGACCAGGCGTGGGCGCAGGCGCTCTCCGCCGCCGACCTCGCCACCGGCGGCGAGCCGCGCCAGGTGCAGGTGCTGCGCGGCCGCTGGGTGCGCGGCGCCCGCCTCAAGGAGATGGTGCTCGGCGCCCGCTCCTCCATCGTCCTGCAGGCCCCCAGCGCCGAGGTCGCGCGCTGGCGGCGGCAGGGCGTGTTCGACGCGCTCGCCCAGCGCGCGGCGCAGGGGGTCACCGTCGTCCTGCGCGTCCCCCCCGAGAGCCCCCGCGTCCCCGGCGCCGTGGTGGAGCCGTTCCGCCCCACCGGCAACCTGGTGGCGGTCGTGGACGGCGCCCACACCCTGCTCGGCCTGGGGGTGGGCGACGCCCCCGAGGCCCATGCCGAGGGGGAGTGGTCCATCTGGGCCACCCGCCCCGAGCTGGTGGACATCCTGGGCCCCGAGTGGCAGGCCGAGGCGCTGGCGGAACCTGTCCGTCGGCTCCAGACAGAACAGTCGTGAAGTCCCTGGAGGGCCAAGCCACGGGGGCGGACAGGTGTCCGCAGCCGGTCCCCCATGAACCCCATGCTCGCTGACCCTCAGCCCCGCCCCCGTCCCCTCCACCCCGGCCGCCGCTCCGGCGAGCGCTCCCGCGGCCTCCTCCTGGCCCTCATCACCGCCAACCCGGGCCTGCACGTGCTGCGCGCCGCCCACCTCCTCGGCCTCAACTGGCACACCTGCCTCCACCACGTCCGCCGCCTCGAGGGCGAGCGCCGCATCACGGTGCGCAAGCTCGACGGCCGCCTCTGCCTGTTCGACCGCCGCGAGGGCGCCGCCGCCCACAAGGTCGCCCCGCTGCTGCTGCGCGACCCCCGCAACGCCGACGTGGCGCGCGCGGTGATGGAGGCCCCCGGCGCCAACCAGAAGGGCCTCGCCCAGCGCCTCGGCCTCGCCGCCTCCGTCGTCCACCGCCGCCTGCTGCGCCTGGAGGAGGCCGGCCTCGTCCAGCGCGCCCCGCAGGAACGCAGCATCTCCGTCTTCCCCACCCCCGCCCTCGAGGCGGCCTGGCCCAGCGTCGGCCTGTTCCCCGAGCAGGCCACCGACCCGACGGTCCCGTGGACGGCGCAGGACCCCCTCGCCGCCCCCGCCGTGCCGAGCTTCGCCGTCGCGGCGGCGCCTGCGGACGAGGCCGTGTTCGCCTTCTAGTCCTGCAAGGCGTCCTGGGAGCCAGGGCCAGGAATCCGGGAACCGTTCTCCTTCCCCGGACCCGCGGCCCCGGCTCCCAGGGCGCCCACATCCGCGCTGCGCGTTGGCGGCATTGCACCCGAACCCCTCGACGCGCCGCGGGCCGAAGCAGGATTTCAGGGATGACGGGGAGGTTTCCTTGGGGTGGTCGTGGCCCCAGACAACTCCCCCGCAATCCTCGGAATCCCTGCTCGG
>JAIVGU010000228.1 GCA_020201445.1 Halobacteriales archaeon | reverse complement strand
CTCGGAGACGACGCCGGCGACGTCGGTGCCGCCGACGTGGGGCATCGGCAGCTTCAGGCCGGGCCAGCCGTCGCGCACGAAGAGGTCGAGGTGGTTGAGCGCCGCCGCCTTCACCCGGATGCGCACGTCGCCGGGGCCGAGCGGGGGGGCGGGCACCTCGCCGACCTGGAGGACCTCCGGGCCGCCGTGGCGCTCGAAATACGCTGCCTTCACGCGGCGGCGACCGGCGGAGCCGGCTTCAGGCTTCGCTCTCCACCACCGTCGTCCTTGGGCTGCTATTTCTTCGGGACCGTGAAGAACGCGTCCGGGCCGCGCTCGAACGCCTTCACCGCCAGCACGCTCTGGCCGCCTCCCAGCTCGACCTGGACCGGGAAGGTGTCGGGCGGGGGCAGGTGGGAGCCGTAGCCGCCCTGGTCGAGCACCAGCACCAGCCGCGCCCCGGCGGGGACCACGGCATCCATCGGCTCGAGCTCCAGCTTCGCCAGCAGCTTCTGGCCGGGGAGCACGGGCTTCGGGTCGGGCGAGCCGTCGGCGTAGCGCAGGTCGATGCCGCCGCCCATGCCAAGCTGTGCGCGCTTCCCGTCCGGCAGCTGCGCGAACAGGTGCGCCGCGAGGTAGCCGCCGGGGCCGGTGGGCGTCACCGTGGCGCCGACGGTCGGCAGGCCGGCGAAGCGGAACTCCCGCGGCATGGGCTCGCTCGCGAAGACGGCGCACTTGGCGCAGGTCGTGGCGGCGTCGCTCCACAGGTCGCCGAGGGTGCTGCCGCGGCCGCCCTGCGGCACCGTCGGGAGCACCACCATGGCGCCCGCGGTGGCGCCGGTGCCGTTGCGCAGCGTGCCGTCGCCGGACAGCTCGAAGCGGGCCGGGACCGCGTCGCGCGGCGGCCAGCCCTCCTCCACCCGCCACTGGCCGAGGGCGTCCTGCACCTCGGCGCGCGGGCCCAGGTCGACCGTGCGGTCCTCCTTGAGCCAGTAGTCGAACCAGTGCAGCAGCATCTCGTGCCAGTCGTAGCGCGGGTTGGGGTTGGCGCCGCCGGGGGAGCCGGCGAGGGCGTGGTACCACTGGCCCCAGAGCTGCTTCACCGCGACCCCCTTGGCCTCGAGCTGGTTGACGAACGGCGTGACCTGCGCGGGGTCCACGTTGTCGTCGTGGAAGCCCTGCACCACGAACACGCTGCCGTTGTAGTTCTGCAGCACCAGCGGCCGCAGGTCGCGGGCCGCCCAGAAGCCGAGCGCGTCGTGGTTGCCGACGACGGCGGCGTGGAGCTGCGCCTGGGCCGTCTGCGCCATCGCGGGGCAGCCAGCGGCCTCCTGGATGTGCTGCGGGCTGCGGCCGTCCAACGGCGCGAAGGCGAACGGCTGGGCGTAGTAGCCGGTGAACTCGGTGCCGAGGCCGAAGGAGTTGGCCGTGCCGTTGCGGTAGTCGAGCTGGAAGTAGTCGGTGATGCCCTCCATCGGCACGATGGTCTTGAGGTGCGGGGCGCCGGCCGCGGCGGCCTGCCACGGCGTGCTGCCGTCGTAGGAGATGCCGAACAGGCCGACGTTGCCGTTCGACCACGCCTGGGTGCCGAGCCACTCCACCGCCTGCGCGAGGTCGGCGCGCTCCAGGGGGCCGAGCAGGTCCATGCAGCCGCCGGAGCCGGCCGTGCCGCGCACCGAGATGCCGGCGTAGGCGTAGCCGTGCGGGACGAAGTCGGGGACGATGAGGCTGGCCAGCACCTGCGTCTTGACGTTCTCGGGCGTGAGCGGGGAGAAGTAGGGCGAGGCGTCCGCGATGACCGGGACGCGCACGCCGTCGGGGACCGTGGGCCGCACCACACCAATCTCGATGTCCACGCCGTCGAGCTGACTCTTGAGGAGGGTGACCTCCCCGCCGCCGATGGCGTAGGGGCCCGCCTGGAGCACCTTGGCGGAGGCCTTGGTGGAGTAGGTGCCGGGGAACACCGCCGTGTGCGAGAAGCCGCCCACAGCCGCGGCGGGGGGGTCGGTCGGAGTGGTGTCCGGCGCCTGGAGGCAGCCGGCGAGCAGCAGGGCGGCGGCGAGCGGGGCCCAGCGGAATGCCATGGCCCGACCCAGCCCCCCGGGCGCATAAACTTACTTGAGCGACTCCTGAAGCATCGTCTGCCGCGCCCGCGTTGGCCGCGCCTGGGGCCGCACCGCCCGACCGCCCAGCAGTTCGGTCAGGGTGGTCGCGTTGCGGTGGGCGTTGCGCAGGGCACCTAGCATCTGTGCAATCTGTGTTCGCCTAAGAACTGCGAGCGTCGAGCGTCCAGGCGTTGCCCGCATCCACACCAACTGTCGCCGGTCCCGCCGTGACGTCGCCTGCGCTCTCCAGCGTGATGCGTGCAATCCACTCCGTCGCGGTCGCCGCAGCGGGGACCGTGACGTGCACGGCGAGGCGGCCCGGGGCGCCGGGTGCGTTGCTGCCGTCGGCTGCGCCAAGCGGGACGTTGCCGGCAAGGAGCTGGAGGCGGAAATGGTCGGGGCCGTTCGTGGTGCCAGGCAGGGGGCCCGCCGCCTCGTCGGTCCATGCGAGCGTGAGCGTGAGGTTCCGGGCGGGGCCGGCGGGGATGGCGACCGCCTGGTCGAACCTCGCCCCTTCGGCAAGTGTGCCAGCCCAGTGGCCCTCCACGGTCCCCTTGTCGGCGGGGGGCTGGCTTGCGGTGCCGACGAGCGGGCTGGTGCCTGCGGCGATGCCGGCGAGGACGAGCAGGCCGGCGGCGAGGACGGCGAGGCCCGCGAGCAGGGGTGCTGTGCGGCGGCGCGGCTTGGCGGCAGGCGGTGCCTCGCCGGGAGTGCGCTGGAGGATGAGCAGGAAGCCGGCGACGGTGAGGAACCCCACGGTGCAGACGAGGGCCCAGAATAGCCGCGGGCGCAGCAGGTCCTTGGCGACCGACTGGTAGAGCAGGCCGTTCACGAGCGGGCCGAGGAAGAAGCCGATGCCGATGGGCAGGAAGCCGGCGCTCTGGTAGGCGGCGGCGCGGCCGGGCGGCGCGAGGCGCGAGACGAGGCTCAGGAAGCCGGGGAAGGTGAGGATCTCGCCCAGCGACATGACGACGATGCCCGCCACGAACATCTGCCACGACGAGGAGAAGCCGACCATGGTGAAGCCCACGGTCGCGAGGAGGACGCCGAAGGCCATCACCCGCAGCGGCGGCCAGCGCTTCGCCGAGACCAAGGCGCCGAGGGGCAGGCTGGCCAGGATGACCACGCCGGGGTCGATGGACTGCTGGAGGTTGGGCGTGAACCACGCCGGCAGCGCCACGAAGTCCGAGAGGTAGATGGGCGCGAAGCTGAAGTTCATGCTGTAGACGAACCAGAAGCCGGAGTAGGCCAGCAGGAGCAGCAGGAACCGGGTGTCGCGCAGGATGCCCACCAGGGTCCGCAGCGCGCCGAGGTCTCCCCTCCTGTCCTGCGGTGGCCGGGGGTCGCGGTAGGCGAGCAGCGACACCGCCAGGTTGGCGGCCGTGAGGGCGGCGGCGAGGAAGAAGGCGGCCCGGTAGCTGTCCAGCAGGAGCGCGATGAGGATGGGGCCGACGAACGCGCCGAGGTTGATGGCCCAGTAGTAGACGCTGAAGCCGAGGTTGCGCTGCGCCTCCGTCGTGGTGAGCGCGATGGTGGCGGCGGGGATGGGCTTGAAGGCGCCCGCGCCGACGCCGACCAGGACGATGCCCGCGAGGAGGGCCCACAGGCTGGCCACTGCGCCCATCAGCAGGAAACCGGCGGTGTAGGCCGTGAAGGCCACCAGCATGGCAGGCCTGTACCCGTGCCGGTCCGCGAGCGGGCCCGCCACCAGGTTGACGAGGTAGGGCAGGGGCAGCAGGATCGCCGAGAGGAGGCCGATGGCCCACCCGGGGTAGCCGAGGGAATCCATGTAGAGCGCCGTCACGGAGAGGGCGCCGTAGTAGGCGAGCCGCTCCACCAGCTCGATGGCGTTGACCGCGACGAACGGCCCGGGGCGGAAGCGCTCGACGGCCATCGCCCCGAAGGGCGGCGCCCCCCGCAAAGCCGTTGCGTTCACGGACGCTCCCACAGGGGAGCCGAACAATGGATAAAGGGGCGGCGTCGTGGGAACCCCCGTGAGGCCCTTCCTCCTGTGCGGGCTCGCGGCCCTGCTGCTCCTGCCGCAGGCCCAGGCGGCCATCAACGGCGACCACCCCTACGAGGCGACCCTCGGCTACCAGGACGGCGTGGGCGCCGACTCCGGCTCGTTCACGGTCCTGTCGGGCGCGCTCGACGCGCAGTTGCCGGACGTGCGCGGCCCCTACGGCTTCTTCCAGGCCGACGCCGCCCGCCTGACGGGCCTGACCCGCGTCTGCTTCCAGGCCACCTGCTACACCAGCGCCGGCGGCCAACTCTCCATCGTGGTGGCGCAGGGCGGCGCCTTCGGCATCCGCTTCCCGCAGCCCACCAGCTCCGAGGCGCACGCCGAGCACGCGCTGGGCGTCCTGGTGGACTTCGGCGGCAAGCGCGACCTCAACAGCTTCGACCTCGGCAAGACCCTGATGGCGCCCTCCATCGGCGCCCGCTTCGCCTTCACGCGGCTGCCCGCCATCCCCGCCACCAGCGGCACGCCCGACGTGCTGGGCGCCCACCCCGACGCGGGCGGCCTCGTCGCGCTCGACGGCAAGACCCGCATCCAGGTCCTCGACGGCACCGAGGTCAAGAAGACCTTCCCCGCCGGCAAGCAGGACCCCATCGCGTTCCAGGGCCAGCCCGCCCTGGGCGAGCTGCACCCAGGCCTCATGGTCCTGCCGTTCGAGGCGGGCGCCACGGCCCACCTCGCTCCCGCCGCCCAGGGCGCCGCGGACGCCGGCCTGGACATCGGCCGCCTCACCAACCTGACCGGCGACCTCAACCAGGCCAGCAAGACCGGCACCAGCGGCCAGTCGGCCACGCTCGACCTGGGCCCCCTCAAGCCGCTGCTGTCGCACCTGCTCAACGGCGCCGTGCTGAAGCTGCCCACCCAGGGCGGCGACGGCAACCCCATCCGGCAGGTGGGCCTCGTGCGCTTCGACACCCTCGACGCCCGCAGCGACGGCAGCGCGGTCGCGGTCAGCGGCGCCGGCCCCGTCCAGGTCCAGGACGGCGAGGTCGTCGACGCCAAGCCCCTCGTCGGCTTCGCCATCTTCCAGATGCCCTGGTGGAGCTACCTGCTGTGGGCCGCCGCCATCGGCCTGTTCATCACCCGCATCGTGACGAAGCCCACGGCGGCGAACCCGGCGTTCGACCGCAACCGCTGGGTCGGCCTGGTGTGCACCATCCTGCTGTTCCTGCTGTTCCTCTGGCTGTGGGACCTCGAGGTCAAGGCCGTCTGGGGCACCAGCCTGCTCAGCGGCGGCGGCTCGTCCGGCGAGGCGTTCCTGGTGCTCGCGGGCCTGGAGCTGGCGCCCATGTTCGCGGTCCTGTTCGCGGTCGTGGCGCCCCTGCGCATCATCCTGCGCAACGGCGTGATGGTGTCGCGCGGCGGCCGCATGATGGGCCTGCCGGCGGCGTTCGCCTACCCCATCGGCTTCATCCTGGGCGCCCCGCTCCTGCTGGCCTACCTGAACGTGGCCCTCAAGGCCGCCAGCGGGACCTAGCCGGATGGACGCCGGCGGCCTCCACCCGCGGCTCGTGGACCTGCTGCGCAGCCAGGGCTGGACCGGCCTGACCGAGGCGCAGCGGGCGGCGCAGGGGCCGCTTGCGGCGCGCCGCCACGTCCTCCTGGTGGCGCCGACGGGGCACGGCAAGACGGAGGCGGCGCTGCTGCCGGTGCTGAGCCGCATCCTGGAGGAGCGCGACGCCCTCGCGGCGAGCGGGAGGCCGTGGCCGGTGGGCTTCAAGGCGCTCTACGTCACGCCGCTGCGGGCGCTCAACCGCGACCTGATGGGCCGCCTCACAAGCTGGGCCGCGGGCCTGGACGTCGCCATCGGGGTGCGGCACGGCGACACCTCCCCCAGCGAGCGCGCGCGGCAGGCCCGCAGCCCGCCCGACCTGCTCATCACCACGCCGGAGACGCTGCAACTCCTTCTCTACGGGGATACGCTGCGCCGCCACCTCGCCACCGTCCGCTTC
>JAIVGU010000227.1 GCA_020201445.1 Halobacteriales archaeon | reverse complement strand
GTGTGGTCCATGAGGGGCCGGAGCCCGTCGCGGCGGCCTGAGTCCTAGAGTGGCTTTGCCCCTGCTATGGAGCAGCTTGAATCCGCGCCATCCGCGAAATCCGCGGTTTGGTCGGTGCGACTTCGGCCCCCACGAAACCGCGGATGACGCGGATGCCAGACCTCAATCCGTGTCATCCGTGGAATCCGTGGTTTGGTCGGTCGGAGACAAGATTAGGGACAAAGCCTGCTAGAGTCGGACGCTTTTGTGGTCTGGCGGGAAGACGGCCCGACCGTCTACAGAAGGCACAGAAGCCCACAGAAGGCGTTTCTGTGTCTTCTGTGGTCTCTGTGGATTGGGAGGCGACTTTGGCGTCAGACTCTAGCTGCCCTTGCTCTGCCCCAGCACCCATCCCGCGCCAATCAAGTGCGCCAGCCGCAGCGGCTCCGGCATCTGGCCGCGGAGGGTGCAGAGCCGCACCAGGTCCCACGCCTCCTCCAGCGGCATCCCGACCGCGGTGACCGTGACGCCGTGGCGCACCGATTGCCGACCGCGCACCCGGTCGATGCGCTCCCACTTCCCGGCGCCGTTGGGGATGCGGCCCGACAGCAGCGCCGCCTTCACGGCGTCGAGGTCCTGCTCGCCGCGCGCCACGGCGACGACGGGAAGCGAGGTGGCCGCGTGGAGGGCGTCGAGGTCGGCGACGTTGAAGCCGGCGACCATGAGGTTTTGGAGCAGGATGGCGCGCAGGCCCAGCCGTCCCCGGTAGCCCTGCACCGCCGCGGCGAGGCGCTCCGTCGCGTCGTCGCCGTCCTGCCCCACCGCCGTCCGCAGCACGGCCTCGACGTAGGCGCCGCCCCGCATCACGACGCCGACGACCGGCACCTCGGGGTCGCCGCGCTGGAAGGGCACGTCGTCGAAGCCGACGACGCGCGACTCGGGCTTGAGCGCCACGCGTGGGGACCGGCGGGACGGGCTTGAAGCGAACTCCCCGGGCCTACCACACCAATGGAGGCCCGGGGGAGGCAGCCTCACTGTGTTGGATTGGGATGCACAAGGGCGCCGGAAAGGGGACCGGCGCCGCTAAGCCGCCTCGCGGTTGGCTTGCCTGGCCCGACTATATGCCTGCGGCGCGGAAGGCTTAACCGCCGATTTCGCGGATGACGGGGATTCGACGCCTCAACCGCGAAAAGCGCGAAAGCCAGGGAAATTTTCCTCTCACTTCGCGGGTTTCGCGGTGAGCAGCCTCCGTGCAATTCGTGGTTTGGGGAGGGGTTGAACCAACGTCTAGCTCAGGGCGTCGGTGGCGAGGCTGAGGTGCGCGGTGTCGTTGAGGCGGACGACCTGCACGCCCCCCTCGCCCACCGCCAGCTCGGTGATGCTGGCGTTGCTCTGCGGGAACTCCTCCAGCCGCGTCAGGCCGGCGCCGGTGAGGGTGGCGATGAGGACGCGGTTGATGCGGCCGTGCGCGACCACCGCGACGTCGCTGGCGTGCGCCTCCCCCAGGACGCGGTGGGCAAAGGGGCGCAGGCGGTACTGCGCGAGGACGGCCGACTCGCCGCCGGGGAACTTTTGGTCGACGAAGCCGAGCTTCCACGCGTCGAGGATCTGCTCCATCTCGGGGGCGATGTCGTCGTAGGTGCGGCCGGCGAGGCTGCCGTAGTCCATCTCGTAGATCTCGGGGGCGACCTGCACGGCGAGCCCCTCGCGGCCGCCGGCGCGGTTGCGTTGGTGGGCCTCGGCGATGGCGAGGGCGGTCTCGCGGGCGCGGGTGAGCGGGCTGGAGTAGAGCGCCCCGATGGGGTGGTCCGCGAGGGCGGCGGCGAGGCTCTCAGCCTGCTGGCGGCCCAGGTCGCTCAGCTCCGCGTCGATGCGGGGCCCCTGCAGGATGCGGTCGCGGTTGGCGACGGTCTGCCCGTGCCGGAGAAGGAAGATGCGGCCCATTCCACCCTGCTCTCTTTCTCGCCAGTGATAAGCCCTGCGGGGCGCCTCCGGAATCGGTCATAAGCCCTGCGTCCCTCGCGTCCCTGTGCGGCGCCGCGACCTGGAGGGGCGTCTTGCGGCGGTCCCCCGACCCCCCTCCCCCCGGCCGGAGCTGGAGCAGTACCGCACCCCCGACGCCGTGGCGGCCGGGCTGCTGCTGCACGCCGACGCCGACGGGGCGCTCAGGGACAAGCGTGTGCTCGACCTGGGCTGCGGCACGGGCCTCTTCGCCATCGGGGCGGCGCTGCTGGGGGCCCGCCTGGCCACTGGGGTGGACGTCGACCCGGAGGCGATTGCGCTGGCGCAGCAGGCGGCGGCCCACGCGGGGGTGCAGGAGCGGACCTGGTTCGTCGCGGCGGACCTGCGCGGCTGGCGGCCCGATCCGGCCACCTTCGACACCGTCGTGATGAACCCGCCCTTCGGCGCGCAGGCGGGGGGTCGCCACGCCGACCGCCTGTTCCTGCAGCGCGCGGCGGAGGCGGTGGGCCCCGGCGGCGGGACCGTGTGGTTCCTGGCGCAGGAGCGCACCGAGCGGTTCCTCACGGCGTTCGCGGCGGAGCTGAAGGGGCGGCTCGAGCGCGTGGCGGTGTGGGACTACCCGCTGGAGGCGACGATGGAGCACCACCAGGACGAGGTGCGGATGGTCCGCGTCGGCGGCTACCTGCTAGACTTCCGATGACCCCGCTTTGCACCCCAAACCGCCAAAGCAGGATTGCGGGGGATTTCGGGGAGCCCACGGGCTTGAGTTTCTCTGGGGCACCCTTGGAATCCCCGCAATCCCTGCTGCGTGGGGGACGGCGCCCAAAGGGTTCGGTGCGTTCACTGTTCCGTGAGAGGGTGCGCCACGATGAACGCCTCGGCAGCGACCTTCTTGGCGGGGTCCCAGCCGTCGGCGAACCACGGGCGCTGGAGCGTCGCGGTGTAGACCTTGACCCCCTTGCCGTCGCGGGTGTCGGGCCACACCGGGTGCGCCGCTTGCCAGGAGGAGTCGATGTCCTGGTAGTCGCCGAAGAAAATCTTGCCGTCCTGGTGGTGCGACAGCGCCGGGTCCCAGCCGCCGTCGGCCAGGTCGCGGAAGGCGAGGTTGCGCGCCCAGGTCTTGCCGCCGTCGAGGCTGTAGGTGTAGGCTTGGCCGACGCGCGGGTGCGGCGCGGTGCTGCCGGTGGCGTCCAGCGTGGTCGCGGTGCCGCCGGCGCGGGTGTCGAACCACTGCACGTCCACGACGCCGCCGGGGCTGACGCTGACGGCGGGCATGAAGTGCTCCGCGTCGCCAATGCTGTCGTCGTCGAGGCGGACGGGGGTGCCGAAGGTCTTGCCGGCGTCGTGGCTCGCCACCGCGTAGACGTGGGCGTGGCCGGAGTCCTTGCAACCCGCCGTCCACACGGCGTCGGCGCAGGCGTCCTGGAAGGCGAAGTAGACGGAGTCGGCGAACGGCGAGTCGGGGTTGCGGTCGGTCGCCATCGCGGGCATGCCGCCGCGGCGGTCGCGGTCGGAGAGGCCCTTGGGCGTGACGAAGTGGGGCGCCAGGACGTTCTGCGTCGGCAGCCACGTCCGCCCCTCGTCGAGGCTGCGGCGCAGGTTGATGGTGGTGCCTGTCCACGCCGCGAACACCTGGGCTCCGGTGCCGACGTCGACGAAGGAGCCCTGCCCGGCGTCGGTCAGCCCGTCGGTGGCGCGGTCCGGGGAGGCGAAGGGGGCGCTCGACATCACGAAGGGGTCGCTGTAGGTCTGCCCGCCGTCGGTGCTGCGGAAGTAGAGGTTGCCGCCCGCCACGCTGGCGAGCCACATCACGTGGATGGCGCCCGACGGCGAGGCGGCGATCCAGCCCTTGTCGTGGAACGCGGCGGGGTAGCTGCCCTCGAAGACGCCGGTGAAGGTGTCGAAGGTGTCGCCGCCGTCGTGCGAGATGGCGACGATCTGGATGGCGCGGTTGAACGCCCAGTCGTTGACGGCGCCGGAGCCCAGCGGCGTGTCGCAGACGTTCTCGCAGGTCTTGGAGGCGGTCACCGGGTCGCCCTGGTAGGCCATCAGCAGGTAGTAGAACGACTTCCCGTCGGCGGAGTAGTAGGCTACCGGGTCGGTGGTGCACCAGTACTGGCTCGCGTAGTTGGGCTTGAAGGAGGCGGGGTTGGTGGTGAGGCGCCACGGCGAGCCGTCGAAGCTGCGGTCCTTGAACGACGCCCCGCCGTCGTGCGACACGTAGACGCCGTCCCAGACGCACTGCCCGGCGTCGGCGGGGAAGTAGTCCTTCGCGCCGCCCACGACGTGGCGCGGGTCCTGCGGGTTGACGGCGATGGTGACCTCGTTGCCCTGCCGCCCCGGCGTCGGGGTCATGTCGAAGTTGCAGCCCAGCGGCGAGACCGCGTTGGCCTGCGCGGGGTGGCACAGCGGCACCGGGACCGGAAGGCCGTTGCCGTCGACGGCTGCGTACTGGAAGCCGCTGCCGAAGCGCGCGTCCCGCTGCGCCCCGTTCCCCGTCGTGGTGGTGGTCGTCGTGCCGAGGCAGCCAGCCAGGACCGCCCCCACCGTGAGGCCCGCCAACAGGAGGCCGATGCGCCGCATGCCGACGCGACCCGGCCCGCGTGGTTAAAGGGTTGCGTCGATGGCCTGGCGTTCGGCTATCGTAGGCTCCGAGGCAATTAGGGCCAACTCTTCACGCACCGTCTCGGCAGCGCTGCGCAGGTCCGCCTCGGTCCGCCAAGGCAGCGGCCAGACTGGAAGGAGCTGGAATGCCGTCGTATACCGGCTGCGGCCGCCGCGCTCCAGGAGTTCGAATGCACCTTTCTCGACCCGGGCCGCGCGTGGGTGATGGAGGAGGAAGATTCGAGGCAGGGGGCCGCGACGTTGCTCTTCGACCAAGAGGAGAAGTTCGTCCTGCACGGCGGCCATCTTCGCGCCGTGCGGCCAGATGACCACGATTGCGGCGTAGTGGCGCGCGGTCAACAGGCGCCTGAATTTGGCGGGCAGGTCGACCTGCTCGCCGGGGAGATTGGGCTCTTCCTCCATGATGACGCAGGGAATCGCCAACGTCTCGCGCACCAGGTGTCGCAGCTTCATCGGCGAGGCACGGAGCCGGCCGAGCCGTCGCCAGAACCCAGGGCCAAGCAGGAGGATAGGCCGCTGTCCCTCATCGGAGCCAAACCCTGCTAGTGCGTGGAGCGTTGTCCCCGCCGAGCCGGGCGGGAGCCGGCGGAGTCCGTCTCTCCGAGCGTCCTCTGGGCTGCCGTGAGCTCGCGGTTGAACGCGACCACCGCCCGCGCCACCGCTTCCCCTCGCCTTGATAGCATGTAGCGGACCTTGATGGGATAGTCTTGGCCTGGAATGGTCTGCGCCAGCACTAGGTGCTGCAGGACCAGCATCTTGAGCGCGCGGTTGACTTGCGTCGCCTTGAGGCCGGTCGAGGCCGCTACGTCCGTGAAGCGGGTCGCCTCCTTGCCCAGCAGGCTGGCGAGGACGGACGCCTCGTTCTCCCGTGGGTAGACCGGTTTTGCTTCCATGAGAATTCTCTTGGGCGGGGCGCATGGGACCTCCTGACGCAGACGACCGCTGTTGCGCCGCCGCCCCGACGCCTTGGGCCGTGTGCTCACGAGGTGATGCACTCCGAGACTCCCGATGTGGGCGGATGTTGTTCGGCACTTTCGAGACGCAGGGGTGTGCCGAGTCCCTGTCACATGCAGGCCGTTAGCCTGACCGTCTCTGATATTCAGTTACGTTACGTTAGTAGTTAACAATTGTGCTGCATCAGCAAAACGTCGGAGAACCCCAGGGCAGCGCGGCCTTGTCATCGACGGACAGGCCAAGGCATGTGCCAGCGCTCCTCCTGCGCTTACAGGAACGTGTCCAGCGCCACCGGCTTAGGCGCCATGAGCTGCGTGGCCGTGGCCCACGTGGTGCGCGTGCCGGGCGGCAGCTCGCGCTCCTGCTCCCACCAGGCGCGCAGGAACTCCTGCGTGAGGGGGTCGTGCGAGTAGCCGGAGCCGAGCGGGCGGTTGACCTTGCGCTCCAGCAGCCGCCCCAGCTTGGCCACCTCGGCGTCGCGGGCGACCTTGGCGACGATGCTGGCCGCGCCGACGACGGCGTGGTGGAGGTCCGCCTTGTGC
>JAIVGU010000355.1 GCA_020201445.1 Halobacteriales archaeon | reverse complement strand
GTCCCGTCATCAGCCGCCAGCACCATGCCTTGTGACTCCACCCCGCGCAGCATCGCCGGCTGAAGGTTGGCGACGAACGCGACCGTCTTGCCCACCAGCTCTTCCGGCTTGTAGTGGGCCTTGAGGCCGGCCACCACCTGCCGCTCCCCCAGCTCTCCGACATCCAGCGTGAGGACGTAGAGCTTGTCCGCCTTGGGGTGCGCGTCGACGGACTTGATGGTGGCGAGCCTCAAGTGGATGCGCTGGAACTCCTCGAGGGTGACCTTTGTCGATCCCCCTGAGGCCCCGGATCTCCCCGATGCGGCGGGCATGGGCGCTTGGGAGGTCGGAGGGATCTCGGGGTTCGGTGCAATCGGTGTTTCCTGGGGGATGTCCTTGGCCTCCAGCTTGCGGAACAGCACTTTTGGGGCCTCCAGCCGTGCACCCACCTTGACGTGCTGCGTGGCGGCCGACCAGGGTTGGTCCTGCACGCTGCCGGGTTCGCCCAAGGTCTGCCAAAGCTGCTGCGCGGCAGTGGGCAGGTAAGGCGCCATCAGGACGGAAAGGCCACGGCAGAGGCGCAACAGGGCGTGCAGGTCGTCTGCGGCAGCCTTCGGGTCCGTCTTGAGGGTGGCCCACGGCTTGGCAGCCTGCATCCACTGGTTCCCTTGCGCGGCGAGTTCCATCAGGCGGCGGATGCCAGGACGCAGCTGCACGGAGCGCAGGTGGAGCTCCAGGTCGCCGGCGCAGTCTTCCAAGGCCTGCGCGACCTGCGCAGTAAGGGGATGGCCGGGCGCTGGCTCGGGCGGGATCGTGCCCAGGTTCTGGGCAGCGAAGCTGACCACGCGCTGGGCAAGGTTCCCCAAGGTGCCCACCAGCTCGTCGTTGACCTTGGCCAGGAAATCCTCCCAGACCCAGTCGCTGTCGCGGCCCTCGGGCATGTTGATGCTGAGGTAGTAGCGCACGGCGTCGGCCTGGAAGCGGTCGAGGATGTCGTGCACGGCGATGCTGACGCCGCGGCTCTTGCTGAACTGCTTGCCGGCGAGGTTGAGGAACTCGTTGGCGGGCACGTCGAAGGGCAGGTCGAGCGGCTTCTGGCCGGACTTGGCGCGCTTCTGGTTGTAGGCGAGCAGGATGGCGGGCCAGATGATGGTGTGGAACGGGATGTTGTCCTTGCCCAGGAAATAGTATCCCTTCGCCTGCGGGTCGGTCCAGAACCCCTGCCATGCTTCGGGCTTGCCTTGGCGCTGCGCCCACTCCATGCTGGCGGTCAGGTAGCCGCACACGGCCTCGAACCAGACGTAGATGCGCTTGTCGTCATAGCCCGGCAGCGGGATGGGCACGCCCCAGGTCAGGTCGCGGGTGATGGCGCGGTCCTGCAGGCCTTCCTTGAGCCAGTTCTGCGTGAAGTTGACGGTGTTGGCTCGCCAGTGGCCTGCCGTCTTGGCCACGTACGCCTCCAGCGCAGGCTGTAGCTTGGAGAGCAGGAAGAAGAAGTGCTTGGTGTCGCGGAACGTGACGGGGTTGCCGGAATCGAGCTTGCTGCGCGGATCCTTCAGGTCCTGGGGGTCGAGCGTCTTGCCGCAGCCGTCGCACTGGTCGCCGCGCGCATCGCTTCGCCCGCAGTGGGGGCAGGTGCCCTCGACGTAGCGGTCCGGCAGGAACCGCCCTGCCTTGGCGTCGTAGGGTGCCTTCTGGGTGCGCTCCTCGATGT
>JAIVGU010000226.1 GCA_020201445.1 Halobacteriales archaeon | reverse complement strand
GGCGTCCCCATCCCGCTGCCGGGCTACGAGGACAAGCGCATCTATGTCTGGTTCGAGGCCGTGTGCGGCTACTACACGGCGAGCCTGGAGTGGGCGCAGCGGCAGGGCGAGCCGGAGGCGTGGGAGGCGTTCTGGACGGACCCGAAGGCCAAGGGCTACTACTTCCTGGGCAAGGACAACATCCCGTTCCACACCATCATTTGGCCCGCCATCCTGCTGGCCTACAACGAGAAGCGTGCCAAGGAGGGCCGCCCGGCGCTGAACCTGCCGTTCGACGTGCCGGCCAACGAGTTCCTCAACCTCGCGGGCAAGCAGTTCAGCAAGAGCCGCGGCGTCAGCATCGCGGTCCACGACATCCTCGACCGCTTCCAGGCCGACGCGGTGCGCTACTACCTCAGCATCAACATGCCGGAGGGCAAGGACGCCGACTGGGTGTGGGACGACTTCCTGAGCAAGGTCAACGACGAGCTGGTGGGCACCCTCGGCAACCTCGCCCACCGCGTCCTGAGCTTCACCCAGAAGAACGTCGGCAGCATCCCCGCCGCGCCCGCCGCGGGCGACGCGTTCGACGCCAAGGTGACGCAGGCCATCGCGGCGTGCGGCGACGACCTCGCGCTCCACCTCGGCTCCGTCCAGCTCCGCCCCGGGATGCGGCGCATCATGGCGCTCGCCGCGCAGGGCAACCAGTGGATGCAGGAGCAGCAGCCGTGGTCGAAGTTCAAGACCGACCGCGGACAGGCCGAGGCGAACCTGCACAGCCTCCTGCGCCTGCTGAAGGCCCTGAGCGTCTACATGGCGCCCTACCTCCCCACGGCGGCGCAGGACCTCTGGGCGATGCTCGGCGAGGCGGGCGACGTCCACGACCAGCCCTGGTCCGCCGCCATGGCGCCGCTGCAGGCCGGCAAGCCCCTGGCCGAGCCGAAGGCTCTGTTCCGCAAGCTGGAGCCCACCGACATCCCGCAGGAGGCCCCGCAGGCCACCCCCATCGCGACGGCGCAGGCGGTCGTGTCGGCCAAGCCGAAGCCCGCCGACGACGGCAAGGTCACCCTCGACGAGTTCCAGCGCATCCAGCTCCGCCTCGCCACCGTCAAGTCCGTCGAGGCCCACCCGAAGGCGGACAAGCTCTACGTCCTGCGCCTCGACGTGGGCGACCTCGGCGAGCGCCAGGTGGTCGCCGGCCTCAAGGCCCACTACAGGCCCGAGGAGCTGGTCGGCAAGACGGTCGCGTTCGTCGCCAACCTCCAGCCGGCGATGCTGCGCGGCGTCGAGTCGCAGGGCATGGTCCTCGCCGCCGACGACGGGACCACCGTGGCCGTCCTGGAGCCGCAGCGCAAGGTGCCGCCGGGCTCGAAGATCCGCTGACCCGACCAAACCACGGATTGCACGGAATCAAGCCGAATCCGCGGACTCCGCGTCTTCCGCGGTTCGTGGAGGTGAATCTGACCGACTCGACCACGAAAGGCGCGAAGGCCAGGAAATTTTTCTATCGTTTCGCGGGCTTCGCGGTTAGGGGGGTCCGTGAAAATCCGTGGTTTGGTCGGTCAGGCGCGCGGGGCGTCGGCGAAGAACTTCGGCAGCGCCACGACGGCGGGCTCCATGCGGCTGAACCAGGACTCCCACTTCGCGAGGCGGGCCTGGGCGGCCTTGAGCTCCTGCTCCTGCTCCTCGTAGACCTTGAACAGCTTGGCGAGGCGCTCCTGCTCCTTCAGCAGGTCGGCCTGGAGCTGCAGCACCGACTCCTTGGTGGCGCCGACGCTGCGCAACTCGCCCAGCTCGGCCTCCTGCCTGGCGAGGGCCTGCGTGGTGGCGCGCACCTCGCGGTTGAGGCTCTCGACCTCGATGAGCAGGACCCGGTTGCGGCGCTCGGTCTCCTCATGCTTCTCCTTGTACGCGGCGGCGTCGCGCAGGTCCGTCTGCTCGCGGCGGAGGGCGCTGATGGCCTTGTCCTGCTCGGCGACGGTGTCGAGGAGGACCGGGCGCTCGCGGCGCAACTGCTCCAGCTCGTCCTCCTGCAGCTTGTACGCCTGCCACAGCTTGGCGAGGCGCTCCTGCTCGCGGGCCAGCTCGGCGGCCGGGTCTGCGATGAGGGTCTCGGTCTCGGCCATGGGAATCGACAGGAGGCTTACTCCTATGCCTGCTTTAGGGCCTTCCGGTTGGAATCCAGGAAGGACGATGGGGCCCGAGCGCTGCGCACCGCCTTTGGCCAAGCCCGGGGTCCCATGTTCCTCCGCCCACGGCGAGGCCGGCAACGGGACGATGGATGCGAAGGACGGGGCCTGGTGTGGGCAGACACGGATTCCGCAGATTTCCGATCTCCAGCTGTGAAATCTGTGGTCGCCCTGGCTAGAAGCCACCCGAAGCTTGAAACTCAGCCGTGGACTGGAATCGCCGTGCCGCCCTGCTCCAAGTGCCCCGAGCCGGCGGTCACGTTCCTCCGCTACGCCGGGACGCACCTCTGCCGCGCCCACTTCATCGGCTCCTTTGAGCGCCGCGCCAAGGCGGAGGTCGCCAAGCAGGGCCGCATCCCGGAGGGCCGTCTCGCCGTGGCGCTTTCCGGCGGCAAGGACTCGGTGGCGGCGCTGCACTTCCTGCACAAGCTGACCAGGGACCACCCGAAGGTCGAGTTGGCGGCCATCACCATCGACGAGGGCATCGCGGGCTACCGCGACTCGGCGCTCGCCATCTGCGAGGAGGTCACGCGGCGGCTCGGTGTCCCCTGGCACGTCGTGCGGACACAGGACTTGGCCGGCTACACCATCGACCAGTACGCGGCCGGAGAGGCGGGGCCAAAGGGCGGTGCGCTCGGCGCGGCACGGCCAGCATGCGCACCCTGCGGCGTGTTCCGGCGCCTCGGCATGAACCGCCTCGCCCGCGACCTCGGCGCCGCCGCCCTCGCGACGGGCCACAACCTCGATGACCAGGCGCAGACGGTGCTGATGAACCACCTCAAGGGCGACCTGGACCGCCTCGCCCGCCTCGCGCCGCACACTCCCGAGGACGCCAGCCGCCACGGGGGGCTCGTGCCGCGCCTGCTGCCGTTCCGCTCCATCCCCGAGAAGGAAGTCCTGCTCTACGCGCTCTTGGAGGGGCTCCCCCTCCACGACGAGGCCGAGTGTCCCTACGCTGCGCGCAGCCACCGCTTCGCCCTGCGCGACGTCCTCATGGGGTTGGAGGAGCAGACGCCCGGCACGCGGCACGCCCTCGTCAGGGGCCACGAGCGGCTCAAGCCCATCCTCCAAGCCGCGCTGCCGCCGATTCCCGTCGCGTCGTGCCCGGGGTGCGGGGAGCCGACGAGCGGGGCAAGCTGCATCCCGTGTTCCCTCAAGGCGTGACTCGACCGACGAACCGCGGAGGCCACGGAACCCGCCGAGCTTTTCTTCCATGACTTCCGCGCCCTCCGCGGTCCGGGGGTGCCACGTCAGCCAGTCAACCGCGAAAAGACGCGAAGCCCGGAAAATTTCCCTAACGTTTCGCGGGGTTCGCGGTTCGTGGACTCACACCAGGTCGCGCCGGATGCGGCTCGCCGCGTCGCGCAGGCCAAGCACGCACGCCACCACCGCGGCGAGCGCCAGCAGGCCCAGCGTCAGCAGCGCGGTGCCGTCGAGGTCGCCGGTGCCGAGCCGCGCGATGAGGTTCATCACGTCGCGGGGCAGGAACAGGCTGCCGACGGAGAGCACGATGGCGACGAGGGCGTAGGCGGCCTGGGTGGGCCCCTCGCGGCGGAGGCGGGCGGCGAGCGTGAAGCCGAGGCTGCACAGCAGCAGCGTCAGGGCGAGGCTGAGCAGCACCAGCCAGCCGAGGCCGGCCACGGGGAGGCCGTTGAGGGCGAGCAGGCCGCACCAGAGGAGGAACTGTGCTGGCGCGAGCAGCAGGGGCACCAGCATCTTGCCCAGGAGGATGCGGGGGACGGAGAGCGGCGAGGAGCGCAGCAGCAGGAGGGTGCGGTTCTGGACCTCGGACGAGAAGGCGTCGCCCGCGATGGCCCCGGAGAGGAAGACGGGCGTCATGAACAGCAGCGGCACGAGCGTGGCGTAGACGAACGGGTAGGGCACGACGCCCTGCCGGACGCTGGCGGGCAGCTCCAGGATGCGGTGCTCCAGGCGGTCCTGGCCGGCGAGGCGCACCTGATGCTCGTAGGCCTGCAGCAGGTCGCGGAACTGCGTGACGAGGAGTGTCGCCTGCAACTCCCCCTCGGGCACGAGGAGCGTCACCACCCGCGTCCCGTCGGCGGCGACCGTCTCCTGCACCATCGCCTCCAGGCGCCCCGTGTTGAAGTCGGAGAGCGAGTTGGGGGTGAAGGGCTCCAGGCGGATGTTGCGGGCGGTGCGCAGGACGGCGTCGAAGCCGCCGGGGCCCTGGTAGGAGACGTCGGCGCGCGGCTGGCTGGCGACGGAGCCGGGGTCGTAGAGGCCGAGCAGCCCGACGGTGAGGAAGGCGCTGAAGGCGGCGATGAAGAACTGCACCAGCAGCGCGACGACGATGCTCTTCTCGCGCAGGATGTCGCGCAATTCCTTCCCTGCGACGGCGAGCAGGCTCATGGATTGCCTCCAATCGAATCCGCGCATTCGTGGTTTCGCTGGCGAAGCCTCACAGGCTTCCCCCCAGCGCGACGGCGACGTTGTAGAGCGCGTGCAGCAGGACCGCAGCGAGCCAAGCCATTGTTGCCCGGCTCCGGCGGCGGCCCTTGCCCAGCCCCGCCACGGCCGCGGCCACCATGTGCAGCAGGAGCGGGCCGACCAGGAGCCAGATGGGGCCTTGGACACCCAGAAGCTGGAGCGTCGGGATGCCAAGCTGGAGGCTGCCGAAGCCTGCCAGCGCCACGAGGAGGGCGATCTTCTCCCCCGCGAAGAAGCCGGCGCCGACCCAGAGCCCCGACTGCCAGCCGGGGCGCCGGTCAGGGCGGGCCCGCGTCGCCAGTGTCTTGAGCGACTCCTCGAGCAGCGCGGCGCCAACGACGAAGACGGGGAACGCGGCGACGAGGCCGAGCGGGATGACCATGGCGAGGACGAACATCTCCAGCGCGAGGGCGAACGGCACGAGCAGGATGCCGGCCACCAGGAGGCCGCGGCGGGTGCGGGTCCAGCGCGCGACGGACTGGGCGAGCTTGCGGGCGAGGCCCTGCTGCGAGAACAGCGTCTCCTCGTGGAACAGCGCCGCGCCCACAAGGAACAGGGCGAGCGTGGCCAGCGCGAGCGGCACCGTGGCGTAGAGGAACGCGCCCCACGCGACGGCGCGGCCCTCGATGGAGGCGGAGAGGACGCTGACCGGGCTGAGGAACGCGACGGGGGGGAGTGCCGCGAAGACGGCGGGCAGGAAGAGGAAGGTGCTGAACATCGTCGTCGTGCCGGTGAGCAGGAACGTCAGCTCGCGCTCGCTGCGCGCCACGAGGCCGAGCACCAGCGCGGCGGCGAGCACGAACAGGACGATGGGCAGCGCGGCGGCCCAGCCGAGCGGCCCGGCGCCGATGAGCAGGCTCGAGCCGACCCAGACGGCGGCCCCGGCGAGGAGGTAGGGCAGCGAGCGGCCGAGCAGGATGCGCGTCGGCGTGAGCGGCGCGGTGAGGACGAGGAGGCCGCGGTGGCGGATGCGCTCCCCCAGCAGCGAGCCGGCGTAGAGCTGGGCGACGAAGTTCATCGGGATGAGGTAGGCGAACGCCAGCAGCAGGCTGCGCACCGGGAAGGGCGGGTTCACGTCGGCGGGGCGCAGGTTGCCGAGTTGCCGCGAGCCGTTCGCGGCCTGCTCCGCCAGCGGTGTCTCCGCGCCGCCCGTCCCGGCGCCGTTCCCAACCGCCGCGCCGCCTGCGCCGCCCACCAGGTTGCGGACCTGGAACACGAGCGTCACCTGGACGGGGAACGCGGCGACCCGGTCGCGCTCCTTGGCCAGCTCAAGCTCCTGCCAAACCTGCAGGCCGTCGCGCAGTTCGGCGAGCGCCGCCTTCCCCGCTGGCCCCTCCGCGGGCACCGCGTGGTCGCCCTCGAGCGTCAGTACGCCGCCATCGCTCACCTGCCGGAAGCGCACGTCCGCCAGCGCGGCGGGGCCGAGGCTCGCCCCGGGCCGCACCTCGACGGGGTAGAGG
>JAIVGU010000225.1 GCA_020201445.1 Halobacteriales archaeon | reverse complement strand
GCCAGCCGCGCATGGGCCGCGTGCGGCGGCGGGGCGGCGGGGACTGGGACCTTAAGCACACGTTGCGCCACGGCTTGCCAAGGATAAGCATCATTGACTTGGTCTGTGCAACCCTCTCCCGAGCTAAACCACGGATTGCGCGGATGACACGGACCCAATTGGCTCCGAGGACTCCGCGCTTCTGCGGCTCGTCGGCGAAAACAGCACATCTGACCGCGAAAGGCGCGAAGACCAGGATATTTCCCTCTGGTTCCGCGAGTTTCGCAGTCAGAAGGTCCGTGCAATCCGTGGTTCAGCGGGGGGAGGTCAGGCGCGCCGGGCCAGCGCCAAGTTGCTCGCGTGCAGCGCCATGTGGCCCTTCTGGATGCCCTCGCCGGAGAGCGCCTTGAGCGCGGCGAGGTTCTGCGCGAGGCCGACGCTCACGCAGACGGCGGCGAGGCGGCGGCTGTCGGGCTCCCCCAGGAGCTTGAGGCACGCCTTGGCGGTGGGGTGCAGGCGCGTGACGCCGCCCACGGTGCCGACGGAGAGCGGCATCGTCAACTCCGCGTGCAGGTCGCCCTTCGCGTCCTGGCGGTAGGCGGTGAGCGCCCTGTACGTCCCGGTGCGGGCGGCGTAGGCGTGCGCCCCCGCCTCCACGGCGCGCCAGTCGTTGCCGGTGGCGACGAGGACGGGGTCGACGCCGTTGAGGATGCCCTTGTTGTGCGTCGCGGCGCGGTACGGGTCCTCCAGGGCGAAGCGGTTGGCGGCGACGATGGCCTTGACCGGGTCCTTTCCCCCGAGCGCCGCGTGCGGGATGGTGCAGGTGGCGGTGGCGAGGCGGTGGTCGGCGAGGTTGCTCAGGATGCGCAGCCCCGGCTTGGCGCCGACGGCCTCCGCCGCGACGGGAGCGAGCGCTTCGCAGAGGGTGTTGACGACGTTGGCGCCCATCGCCTCGCGGGTGTCCACGAGGAGGTGCAACACCAAACGGCCCTTGCCCGCGGCGCGGGCCTCGATGCCGCGCAGGCCGCCACCGCGCTTCGCCATAGCCGGGACCTGCCCGTCGAGGAGCCGCATCCACGCCTTGCGGCTGCGGGCGACCACCTTCTTGGCGGCGGCCACGTCGCGCACGCCGCGCAGCTCGACCTGGCCGATGGTGACGGGGTCCATGACCTCGGTGCGGAAGCCGCCGCCCTGCGCCGCGAGCTTAGCGCCGTGGCTGGCCGCGGCGACGACGCTGGACTCCTCGACCGCCATCGGGACCAGGACCGGCTTGCCGTCCACCACGAAGTTGACCGCCACGCCCAGCGGCAGCGGGAAGGAGCCCACCGCGTTCTCGATGAACGACTCGGCCAGGTCGAGCGGCAACGCGGCCGACAGCGCGGCCTCGTCGGCGGCGGAGAGCCCCGAGGCGACGGCGACGCGGCGCAGGCGCTCCTTTCGGTGCAGGCGGTGGAAGCCGCTCCACGGAGGGGCCTTCGGGTCCTTCACGCGGTGCGTCACCCGGAGCGGGGTCAAATACTCCGGCGCACCCGACTGGACCACGGGTCCAGCGGAAGCCACGGATTCGTCCATCCGCGGGAATCCGCGCCATCCGCGGTTTCGTGGGGAGAAGCCACGCCGACCAAACCGCGGATTGCGCGGATGACGCGGATTCAACCTGTTCCGTGGAATCCGTGGTTTGGTCGGCGGCGTCGCGCCGTTTATAGCCGCCTTCTCAGGTCGCGCAGCCGAGATGCCCGTCGTCACCTTCCGGCGCAGCGACCTGGTCCGGGTCATCGGCCGCGACGTGCCGATGGCCGAGCTGGCGGAGCGGATGCCCATGCTGGGCGGCGACGTGGAGCGCGTCGAGGGCGAGACCGTCCACATGGAGTGGTTCCCCAACCGGCCCGACCTGCTGACGCTGGAGGGCACCGGCCGCGCGCTGCGGGCGTTCCTCGGCGTCAAGCCCGGGCTGGCGACGTACAAGGTGGAGAAGCCCCATACGGAACTGCGGGTCGACCCCTCCGTGCAGGCGGTTCGCCCGTTCGCGGCGCTCTGCTTCGTGCGCGGCGTCAAGGTCGACGACGCCTACTTCCAGGTCCTCATCGACGCGCAGGAGAAGCTCACCTTCAGCCCCGGGCGCCGCCGCCGCAAGGTCGCCATCGGCATCCACGACGCCGCCGGCCTCAAGGGGCCGTTCACATATACAACAGTTGGACCTCACGAGAAACCGTTTGTTCCCCTGGGTGCCAGCCCGGGCGCCAAGCCGATGACGCCGTTGGAGGTCGTGTCCTTGACCGCCAAGGGGCAAGAATATGGTCACCTCCTGCCCAACAACAGGTTCCCTGTTTTCCTCGATGCTTCCGGCGAAGTTCTCAGCCTTCCACCGGTTCTAAATGCGCAGCGCACCGCCGTCACCACGCGCACCACCGACGTCCTGCTCGACGTGACCGGCACCGACGCGCGCTCCGTGCGCCAGACCATTGCCCTGCTCGCCACCAGCCTCGCCGAGCACGGCGGCCGCATCGAGGCCGTCACCGTCCACGACGCCAGCGGCACCTGGACCTGCCCCGACCTCAAGCCCACGGAACACGTGCTGCACACCGACCAGGCCGCAGCACTCCTGGGCATGCAGTGGAGCGGCGAGCAGGTCGCGCAGGCGCTGCGCCGCATGGGCCACGACGCCGACGCCTACGACAACAAGGTCCACGTCAAGACCGCCGCGTGGCGGCAGGACCTGCTGCACGAGGTCGACCTGCTGGAGGACGTCGCCATCGGCTTCGGCTTCGAGAGCTTCCCCGGCACGCTGCCGCAGCGCGCGACCTTCGCCGGCAAGCTGCCGCAGCAGGGGCTCGAGGACACGCTGCGCCGCCTGCTGACCGGACACGGATACCTGGAGGCGCGCACCCTGACGCTCTCCGACGCCAAGAGCCAGTGGACGAACTGGGGAGCAACCCCGGAGCCGCACGTCCAGCTCCTGAACCCCGTCCTGGCGGAGCAGACGCTGCTGCGGACGCGGCTCCTGCCCAGCCTGCTCGGCGTCCTCGCCGCGAACCGCCACCGCCCCCTGCCGCAGCGGCTGTTCGAGACCGGCCACGCCGTCGTCCGCGACGGGGACGCCTGGCGCAACAAGCTCCACCTCGCCCTCGTCGAGTGCTCCGCGAAGGCGGGCTTCAGCGACGTGAAGGGCCTCGCCGAGGCGCTCGTCCGCGACGCCGCCTTGCCGGTGAAGCTGGAGCCGGGCACGACAGCGGGCTTGATTCCGGGACGCCAGGGACGCCTCATGTCAGGC
The DNA here is from genome assembly GCA_020201445.1 of Halobacteriales archaeon. Next base: position 2,851 of record JAIVGU010000225.1, on the reverse strand, counting down.
GATGTGGAGGTCGGCCACTTCGGCGAGCTGCATCCGGACACGCTGGCTGCGTTCGGGCTCACGGCTCCTGCGTTCGTGCTGGAGATCGACTTGTCCCGGTTGGCTTGAAGTCATTTCAACCACGGGCCGCACGGAGCCATCACACCCCGCGGACGGGGCGTCTTCCGCGGTTCGTCGGGCAGACAGCGCACCCAAACCGTGAAACCCGCGAACGGCAGGAAGCTTCCCCATGGTTCGCGGATTTCGCGGTGACGAGGCCCCCGTGCATCCTTGGTTTTGCGGGGGCTAGCCCGGCAAGACGGGTTCCGAGGCGGAGGCGACCGGCACGGTGCCGCCCACCATCTCCAGCTCGAACGTCGAGCCCATCGTGACGCGCAGCCCGTCGCGGGCGGCCACGGTGGGGACGCCAGTGCGCTCGGTGATGCGCTGCGCCCACACGCCGGGGTCGCCCTCCTTGAGCGTCTTGTAGCCGAAGTGGGTGAGCAGCAGCAGCCGGGGGCGGATCTGGTCCGCGAGGCGCTCGACGTCGTCGGTGCACATGTGCCACGGGATGCGGTCACCGCCGCCACGGGTCATCTGGCAGACCACCATGCGGCTGCCCTGGTGCAGGTCGGCGAGGCCGTCGAAGTAGGTGCCGTCCGGGATGTAGCTGACCTGGCCGTGCGTGAGCTTGAGCCGGAACCCCACCGTGTCGGGGTCGGAGTGCTCCTGCCGCGTCGCCGCCACCTCGTACATCCCCTCCAGCGTCAGGGTGCTGCCGGCCTTGACCTCGTGCAGCTCCTTGACCATCTGCTGGTGGTACTTCGTCACGACCGGCCCCACCTGGTCGCCCTGCGGGCCGGTGGTGCCGCGCAGGACGGAGCGCGGGGCGACGAGGGTGCCCTTGCGGTCGAGGCCGCCGCGGGTGATGCCCTCCAGCAGGATGGCCGTGTCGGTCCAGTGGTCGGGGTGGGCGTGGGTCACCAGGACGGCGTCGGTCTTCGTCGGGTCGAGGCCGTAGCGGTGCATGTGGACCAGGGCGCCCGGCCCCGGGTCAAGGTTGGCGCGCAGCCCCCGGTCGCGCAGGTACATGCCGCCGGTCTGGCGGAGCTGGCTGATGGTGGTGAACCGGCCTCCGCCGGTCCCAAGGAACGTCAGCTCGGTCAACGTGCTTCACGGGCAACCGACCCGCAGCGCTGCATTTCACCGTTCCGGCGCAACGGACATTGCCTGTTTAACTGAGTCTGCCTGTTTAATCCAAAAGAGCCAAACCTACCTCACAGGTTGTTGGCATCGCCCAAACCGACCGGCTTCGATTCCGAAGAACCACTACCCGGTGCCTCCGACAGGTGTCGGCGTTCTGGTTTTGAGTGAATCAGGTCACTACGGCTTGGGCCCGTTACCAGGGCGCCAGCCCCTGCACCCTTGACTGGTGCCAAGGGCAAGTCGCGCGAAATGACCTCGGTTGAAGAGCGCGTCGGTGAGGGCTTTCCCCGATGACCCGATACGCCACCACAAGAACCAAACCTCCCCGACGAGCTTGGCTATTCGGTCACGCTGCCGTCGGGATTTGAACCCGAGCCGGGGGATTGTAGGGTCGCCCATCATTGACCGGTCTAGACCACGGCAGCGTGGCCTACCGCCCCAAGGTTGTACTTACACATTGCCAGAGTCGTTTTCCTCTGTTGAGGCAGCGCCGGCCAGTAGGAAATCATCGCCACAAGAGCCAAACCTCCCCAGGAGGCTTGTTGTGGTTGTTCCGACCGCCCGGAATCGAACCGGGGATGACGGGGTGGCAGCCCCATAGGTTTGCCAAAAGCCTACGGTCGGGGATGGGCGTCCAGGGGGATGACGAACGAGGGTAGACCCCCTGGACGCCTTGAACCAAGAAGGCTGAACGCCCCTAGATAGCACTTGTTCGCTAGTAGTCGGGAACCTTCGCTTTCGCATACCCAGAATAGGAGTCGTATGCTACCGTCTTCAGGTGGGCGTCGTTCAAGGTGTGGAACTCAACCACCATCCATGTCGAGTCGTGCGCTGCCAACTTGCTCGTGAAGAAGTCTCCGTAGGCATGGGAGGCTGTGAGGGTGAGGCTGTCGGTGGTGTCTGCCTTCCAGGTGTCCTCTGCCAGGAAGGTTGAGAGATGACCCTCCTCCCTCGTCGGGTTGTAGACGGTCAAGTTCAAACGGTGGCAGTAGCCGCCATGCTCATTGAATGAGCAAGGACCGGCCTTCACAGTCACCGCCTCCACCGTGATACGGTAGTGAGTCCCAAGGCAACCGGACAAGAGGACAGAGCACAGAACGACCAGAGGAACACGGGTCATCTCACTCTCCTTACCGCGTCTGGATACTTGGAACCAATAGTTGGAACCAGGACGGTCATCATCTGCTGGAACCTCGCCGCGGATATGGCTCTTGAAGGAAAGGGACGGCTCATACAGGCGGAAGCCAGTCGGACGCTCATCTATGTCAGTCAGAAGGTCGCAGGGGACTCTGCGTGGCCATTCAAGGCCGGCGACGAACTGCTCATTCGCATCGACACGAAAGGGAAGCGCGTCATCGTCGAGAAAATTCAGTAGCACAACGCGATTTTTCTCTCCTGGCCGTCCAGGAGAGAAGCCCACCGGAGCAATATGTAAGTAGGAAGGGCGGTCGCTCCCGTCCGAATGAACGACAGCGACCGCCCCCGACGTTCCAGTCCCCTACGGGCGCCGGGGGCTACATTGTCGTCATCTGATACAGGACTATGGGCCTCCTGTTGTATCGGGAGGGATGAGTAAGTGGGAACAATGGAGGGCCCTATCGTCCAGGTCGCGCCCAAGCGCGACTGGGCAGCCTACACCTTGGCTCAGGAGCAGGAAGCCGTCCTG
>JAIVGU010000180.1 GCA_020201445.1 Halobacteriales archaeon | reverse complement strand
CAGCCTCTACCTGGAGAAGCTCGGGCTGGAGGGCGAGCGCGTCCCGCAGACCGACCCGGAGATCCTCAAGACGCTGGCCAACCTGCTCGTCACGGCCATCCAGAAGGGCCTCGTCCGCAGCGCACACGACTGCTCCGAGGGCGGCATCGCGGTCGCCCTTGCCGAGATGGCCTTCGCCGGCAGCCTGGGCGCCACCGCCGACCTCGCCCCCCTCGGCGCGTTCGGCGACGAGCGCGACCTCAGCCCCGGCCCGATGCGCAGCGACCACAAGCTGTTCTCCGAGTCGAACTCGCGCTGGATCCTGGAGGTCGAGCCGCGCCACGAGCGCGACCTGCTCAAGCTGTTCGACCACCCGGTCCTGCGCAGCACGCTCTACCCGCTGGGCGAGGTCACGGCCAAGCCCACCGTCACCATCGTGGACGGCAAGAAGGAGCTCGTCAAGGTCAGCGCGGAGAGGTGCCGCGAGGCGTGGCGCGCCGCGTTCCCCAAGCTCATGGGGGTCGACGCATGACTCACCTCGGAACCACGAATTTCACGAATTCCACGAACCGCTGCTCGGGCGTGGGCTTCGTGCAATTCGTGAAATTCGTGGTTCGAAAAGGGGTGGCCGCATGAACAAGCGCAACATCAAGTGGGCCGTCCTGCGCATCGAGGGCACCAACTCCGAGGACGAGTCGGCCCAGTGCATGCGCGACGTCGGCGTGCAGGCCGAGATTGTCCACCTCAAGCAGCTCACCGGCGACGACGTGGCCAAGGAGGAGCGCCGCAAGCTGTCGGACTACGACGGCCTGTGGATCGCGGGCGGCTTCAGCGCGGGGGACTACGTCCGCGCCGGCGCCATCCTCGCGGCCCGCATGAAGAGCCGCCTCGCGCCCGACCTCAAGGAGTTCATCGGCGCGGGCAAGCCGATGCTGGGCATCTGCAACGGCTTCCAGATCATGGTCGAGCTGGGCGTGCTGCCCGCCCTGGACGGCAAGCCGATGGCGGACACCCCGAAGGCGGCGCTGCACCTCAATGACTCCGGCCACTACGAGTGCCGTCCCAGCCTGCTGCGCCACGTCAACCAGGGCACCTGCAGGTTCACCACCCGCATCCCGCACGACGCGGTGCGCACCGTCATCACCAGCCACGCCGAGGGGAAGTTCCTCCTCGCCTCCAAGCAGGACTACAAGCGCCTGAAGGACCAGGACCAGGTGGTCTTCACCTACACGGACCCGGAGGGCGGCAAGGAGCCGGCCTACCCGTGGCTCCCCAACGGCGCGCCGCACGCCATCGCCGGCGTCTGCAACCCCGACGGCACGGTGTTCGGGATGATGCCGCACCCGGAGCGCGTCTTCTGGCGGCATGGCCACCCCGACTGGACCCGCACCGGCCTCGACGTCGGCCTGGGCCACGGGTCAAGAAACTGTAGCCGCGGCGACGTCGACAGTGGTACAGGCCTTGGCCTGTGCGATTCCATGCCGCCCCTGCGCAAGGCTTCGTGGGGGCCGTGGTTGGGTGGGGCATGGGAGCGCAACCCCACCCCCCGCAGTCCGCCAACAGGATCGTCGTCCCGGTCCGCTACTCCGCCTGGCTCGCCGGCGACCTCGGCCGCACCCTGGAGCGCACCCTCCAGTCCGCCATCGAGCCCTACGCCGAGGTCCGCGTGAGCCGCCTCGCCAAGGGGTTCCTCGTCGAGTCCCCCGAGTCCGCCGGGCCGCTGCTGGAGGCGGTGCACCACGCGGCGCTCCAGCTCGAGGCCGGGGTGGAGGAGGCCTACCCGGTCTTCCACCATGAGATGGGGCCGGTGTGGACCGGGACGCTCCAGGCGGTGTTCGCCTAAAGCCCAAAGACGGGAGCCTCCATCGCGCAAGCGTGGACGCCACGCCGGTCTACTTCACCTACCCGTCGCCGTTCTGCTACCTGGCGTGGCACCGCATCACGGCGCACCCCGAGCGCTACGGCAAGCTCCGCCTCCACTGGACGCCGGTGCTGTTCCGCCGCCTGATGGAGCTCCAGGGCAGCGCCAACGCCAACGGCTCGCCACCGCTCCAGCTTGCCTACAACTACGCCGACGCCGACCGCTGGGCCGCCGCCTACGGCATCCCGCTGGCCCACTTCGAGCGCAAGGCCCCCACCGACCAGACCGCGCACAAGCTCCACCTGCTGGCCCAGGACGCCGGCAAGGACTGGGAGGCGCGCTGGCTGAAGGCGGTCTTCACCCTGGGCCGCGTGCAGGGCGTCGACCTCACGGACGCCACCGCGGTGGGCCGGCTAGCGGACCAGGTGGGCCTGCCGGGCCGCCACCAGGCGAACGCGGCAGGGCTGGACGCCCGCCTGGAGGCCAACACCCAGCAGGCGCTCCGCGACGGCGTGTGCGGCGTGCCGTTCCTCCGCCACGGCGGGCAGGCCTACTGGGGCAACGACCGCCTCCCCTGGCTGGAGGCGCACCTCGCCGGCCGCGCCCACCCCGAGATGTAGCGTGCCGTAGGGGCAAGACCCTTGCAAAAGGGCTCCAAAGCGCTTATCCGGGGAGTGGCCCCGGTCTGGCCCGTGCGCCTCGCTTGGCTTGTCGTCATCCCCCTGCTCGCCGGTTGCCTCGCCCCACCGGCCCCGGCCCCGGAGACCTCCGCGCCCGTGGTGGAGCCCGCCTGGTCCATCCTCGAGCTGCCCCTCACCTGCCGCTTTTTCTGCGAGCCCTCCGTCGCAATCCAGGCCAACGGCGACACCCTGGTCCGCTCCGACGGCGGCCTCGCGTTCGCCGGCAACGGCCTCGCCTCCTTCTCCCCGCGCTCCCCGCCTCCGGTGCCCCTCGCGGCGGTGCCGGGCAGCTTCCAGAACGACGGCATCGTGCAGGCGGGCCCCGACGGCCGCTTCTACTTCTGCGCGCTCATCACGCTGTACGAGCCAACGACCCGCAGCCTGCTGCTGGACGGCATCCAGGTCGCCTCCTCCACCGACAGCAGATCCCCGCCGTGTTCTCCAACGACCCGGCGCTGCGCGGCCGCGAGCCGGCGCCCCCCGGCGCGCTGCGCATGGCGTTCTCCAGCGACGGCGGGCGCACCTTCGGCGACTTCGTCGAGGCCAGCGGCGAGGAGGGGTTCCACATCCTCGGCGCCGGCGCCGTGGACGCGGGCGGCCGCCTCTACGTCCCCTACAACGCCCGCACCGGGACCGTGGTCGCCTTCTCCGACGACCACGGCACCACCTTCCGCCGCGCGCAGCCCTCCACCGCGGCCGCCGACTTCTTCCCGCACCTCGTCGTGCTCGCCGACGGCACCGTGGTGACCGCGTGGAAGGACGCGCAGGGCCAAGTCTCCACTGCGGCCAGCCACGACCGCGGGGAGCACTGGGACCCGCCTGCCGCATGGGGCAGGAACGCCACCGGCAGCCCTTGGCTGGTGCCCCACCCCGCCGGGTTCGCGGTGGCTTGGCTGGAGGCGCGCGGCGACGGCCAGTTCCAAGTCCAGGCGGCGTGGCCCGGGCACGCGCCCACGCGGGCGGCGAACCTCACCGCCCCCGACACGGCGCGCGCC
>JAIVGU010000354.1 GCA_020201445.1 Halobacteriales archaeon | reverse complement strand
CCGCTGGATTTCGACCAAGCCCCAGGCTACAAGGCGGTCCAAGCGGCGCTGGACGGCGCTGCGGCTTAGGCCCCAACTGTGGGCCTGCTGCACCACGTCTGCCTGGGCGGAGTCGGGGTGGTTGCGCAGCCAGTCAAGTAGGGGGCGCAGTTCCCCGTCCCGTGCGGCAGCCATGCTTCGCCAGGAGTCGGAGTAGCGGCCGTGGTTCTCGAAGTAATGCCGCTGCCCCGCATGAGCATTTGAGACCACCAAGCCCACCCGCTCAAGGGCCTTCAGGTGCTTGCGGACCACCGTGCGCGGGTATCCAGTCAACTCCTGCAAGGTGGTGATGGTGGCGCCCGGGTGGGCTTGGACTTCCGCATGGAGGCGGTTGCGCTTGGGGTGCTCCAGGGCCTTGCGGGGGCTCAGGACCCGGCTGAACAACCACGCCACGACCAGGGCGCCGATGGCCACGGCGCCGACCACCGTCACTGGCAGGGCGGCAAAGAACGAGGGGGAGACGGATTGCTCGTCCAGGCGGGCCGCCTCCAAGGCTCCCGACACGTCGGCCTTGAGGCGGTTGCCGGCAAGGCCCAGGTTCTCCAGCGTGACGTTGCCGTAGAGGCTCACGGTCTGGTTGCTCGGGCTCAGGCACGGCTCGGACTCACACGCGGTGGTTCGGCTCGCCAGCGGCAGGCGGACGGAGCCCTGCTCATGCAGCGTGACGCTGCGTCCCCCGGCAGCCGCCAGCCATGCGGTGCCGGCGCCGTCGAGGGTGCCGTCCTGGGTGATGGCTTCCAGGTAGGAGACGCGCAGGACGGCAGCGTAGGTGCCGCCCACGTTGCCCGTTTCGGCGCCCTCGGTCTTGGCGCCGTCGAGGCAGGCGGACGCGCAGCCGGTCTGGGCGTTGCTCCACTCGGCGCGGCGCAGGCCCGTGGCGTGCAGCGTGAACGGGAAGGCCCCGGTCGATTGGAGGTTCAAGGCTGCGCCATCCGACCACGCCGCAAGGTCGCTGCGGAATGCCGTGATGGGCGGCAACGGCGCCGACAATGCATCCGCGACCGGCTGCCCCCGATGCAGGGGCAGAAGGTTTCCTTGAGCGTCGGCGTGGGTGAGCTGGAGCCGGCTGGCTTCGAGGTAGAGGCTGCTCCAGCCCTTGCCCCCGAACGCCAACCCCTGCTCTAGCAGAGCCCCAACGGGCACCGCCTGCTCGGGCAGGGGGACGGGAAGCTGCGCGCCGGTCTTGTTGGCCGCCATCATGCCATAGAACAGGGTGGTGTGGTTGACGGCCCGCTCCGGTTGGGCGTGGAGGCTGAAGGTCGCGTTGGTGGAGCCGTGGAAGATGAGCAGCGCCCACTCCAATCCGGTGGCGTTGCCGGTGTGCTGGAACTCGGCGGGAGCGCGGAAGCTCAACGGGACCGGGCTGGCCTGCGCCGGCGTGGCGGCAAGCAGGCCGACGAACAGCAAGGCTAGGAGACGGGGTCCTGGCATAGGGAGTCGCGGAACATGCTGATGGTGCCGCTGGCGGAGGCTTGCGGGTTCCAGTCGCCCAGGCCCGCAAAGCTCGGAGCGTTGAGGTAGCCCCACAGCATCGGCTGGCGCAGGTCGCCGTAGGCGGCGCGGTTGGCCAGCCCCAGGCCCGCGACTTGGCGGGTCTTGTCGAAGTCCATGAACGTGACGGCGCCCGCCGAGTCATACCAGAAGATGCGCTGGAGGGTCAGCGGCACG
>JAIVGU010000353.1 GCA_020201445.1 Halobacteriales archaeon | reverse complement strand
GTGGTGGTTTCGAGGTCAAGGGCCACGAAGGGCCCACTGAACTCGATGGGAACGGCTCTGCTCATGCTTGCGTGGCGCCTTCGTGGTCCTGCGGGCTTTCGGCGAAGTCTGCTGTGCGGCTGGGTTGTCGGTGCTGGTTCAGGGCCTGCACGAGTTCCTGTAGGCTCTGGAGTGGCGGGATGCGGTCTTGGTCTTCGAGTGCCATCCCGAGAAGAGCCACTGCGATGCGCACGAATTCGTCACGGGATGCAATTCCAAGCGGCCTTCTTGCCCCGTCTCCCTTCAAGAGGGAGTCAATCCAGTCAACAACTTCGCGCGGCAGGTTGATGGTCTTGAACGAGCGGCGGCTCATGGAATGCCGCGGCGGGCAGAACTAGCTTGCTTGGTCATGGAGAGTGTTTGGGGTGGGCGATTCAGTGTTTTCGTCATAATTAGGGTTGATTTTCCTTGAAGTGAATGGTTTGCGATGCTGTCGATGCCAACGCTCCGGCGGCGGCATTCGTTCGACGGTCGCACTTGTCACTGGCCAATGTCGTGACGGGTTTCGTCGAGGTCACTGGTGCTGGTGGGAGCCGGCGGCTTGCCATAGAATGGGGGCATGGGCAAGGTACATGCGCCGGTGGTTCTCGAGGTTTGGATGGAAGTAGGGCCTGATGCTGGCCTTGATTTCATCGCCGCGGAGGAAGGCGGCCCAGGTTTCATCGAGGGGCGGGAAGCCGGTCTTGATGTGGGTCGAGAAGAAGTGCCGGAAGGTGTGCGCGTTCATCTTCTTCGCGCGCGGGCATTTGGGCGTTTGGAGTTCGAGGCGCTCAGCTTCCTGCGTGAGTCGTCGCGCAAGGTGATCGTAGGTCAGTGGGTCGCCCCGCGACGTGACGAGGAGGCTGGACGTCGCCTTGCGGCTCCGGACAAGGACCCGTTCGCGCCAGGCAAGGTAGGGTCCAATCATCCGGTCAAGTTCGGAGTCGATGATGCCAACGTGGTTGGAGTCGATCTTGCGCTTGCCCGGACGAAACGGAAGCGTCAAGGTTCCTCGGGCGCGGTCCAGGCAGCTTGCCTCGACTGTGAGTCGAAGGACTTCCTCGGGCCGGAATCCTTCCTTGGCCATGGTGGCCGCTGCTAAGCGAATGTAGGGGGCTTGCGCCTTGGTCACCAAGGTCAAGATTTCGCCGGCCTCCAGAATCCGGATCTTCGAGGGTCCGGGTCGGCCGCGGTTTGAGGCCTTCCATTGTTTGCGGACTGGCTCGGCGATGTTGGCCTGCACGTGGCCATGCCGGGCCAAGAGCTTGTAGAGGTGGCTGAGGGCTTGCAGGTGGTTGTCGACCGTGCTGGGCTCTCGGGGTGTGTAGCCAGGGCATGAGAATCCGCATTGCGTGACATTGAATCCGGCCCGGCAGATGGGTGGGCCGCCCCAGAGTCGTCCGTAGCTGCCGCAGCCGCGCGCATACTGGACGACGTAGTCCCACAAGTCAGCCTCCTTGACCGCTGTGGCAAGCGTCGTTCCGCAAGCTCGGAGGTAGGACCGGATTTCGTGGCCGTAGTGCTCGCGTGTGACGTCCTGCATGCGGATGGCGCCGTTGAACCGGGTCCACAGCGCAAAGACGTCCTCATTGGTTTTCAGCTCCTCGCGCCGCTCCGCTGCGGGCTTGACCAGGACCTGGGTCTGGAAGGGATTCATGGCTTCGGGGCCCCCTTGATGCCCGCTTGTTG
>JAIVGU010000179.1 GCA_020201445.1 Halobacteriales archaeon | reverse complement strand
CGCATGAGCCTGGACCAGGCCCTCGCCCACCTGCGCAAGTCGGAGACCTCCCACCTGGAGGAACTCCAAGAGCTTGTGCGCATCCCGAGCGTCTCCGCCGACCCCGCCTACGCCGCCGAGGTCAAGCGCGCCGCCGAGTGGCTGATGGCGCGGCTGCGGCGGGCTGGCCTGGAGAACGTGCGGCTGGTCCCCACGGACGGCCACCCCGCCATCGTGGCCGACTGGCTGCACGCTGGCAAGGACGCGCCGACGCTGCTGGTGTACGGCCACTACGACGTGCAGCCGGCGAAGCAGGAGGATGGCTGGACCTACCCCCCGTTCGAGGCGCGGGTTGCCGACGGGCGGGTGTGGGGCCGCGGCACCACCGACGACAAGGGGCAGCTCTACTGCCACCTCCTCGCGGCGGAGGCGTGGCTCAAGACCTCCGGCAAGCTGCCCGTCAACCTCAAGTTCGTCTTCGAGGGCGAGGAGGAGGTCGGCTCCATCCACTACGGCCAGGTGCTCGACCGCGCCGGCAAGGACCTGAAGGCGGACCTGCTCATCGTCTCCGACTCCCCGATGCGCGGCGAGGGCCAGCCCGCCTTGACGCACACGCTGCGCGGCCTCGCCTACTTCCAAGTCGACGTGCAGGGGCCGAAGTCGGACCTGCACAGCGGCACCTTCGGCGGCATCCTGTGGAACCCCAACGAGGCGCTGGTGCACATGCTCGCCCAGTTGAAGGACGCTTCAACCGGCCGCGTCAAGGTGCCGGGCTTCTACGACGGCGTGGTGGCCCCGAGCAAGGCCGAGCGCGCGCGGCTGAGGAAGGTGCAGGAGAGCGACGCCGCCCTCAAGCGGCAGGCCGGCGTCACGGCGCTGTTCGGCGAGAAGGGCTGGACCTCCTACGAGCGCATCGGCGTGCGGCCGACGCTGGAGGTCAACGGCATCTACGGCGGCTACACCGGCGAGGGCGCGAAGACCGTCATCCCGGCGCACGCCCACGCCAAGGTGAGCTGCCGCCTCGTTGCGGGGCAGGACCCCAAGCGCATCGCGGCGCTGGTGCAGAAGCACCTCAAGAGCCTCGCCAAGCCCGGCACCAAGGTCGCCGTGTCCGTGCTCTCCGCCGGGGACGCCGTGCGCGCCGACCCGGAGCATCCGCTCGTCAAGGCGGTCGACCGCGCCCTGGAGGCGACCTGGGGCAAGAAGCCGGTGCTCATCCCGGAGGGCGGCAGCATCCCGCCGGTGGCCGACATGCAGAAACGGCTCGGCGTGGCGGCCATCCTGTGCGGCTTCGGGAACAGGGACGAGAACATGCACGCGCCGGAGGAGTCGTTCCGCCTCGGCAGCTTCACGAAGGGACGCGAGGCGTGCGCGAGAATCTACGCGGAGTTGGCGAAGCAATAGCGGCACCACGGCCGCCCCTGCCGGATTGCCCCAGGGACGAGGCTACAGGTCCGACAGCTCCAAGGCAAGCGCGATGGCCTGCTCGACGTTGGCCATCGCCTCCTCCGCGGTCCGTCCCTGCGCGACTACACCAGGGATTTCCAGGCACTGGCCAGTGAACCCACCCTCGGGCTGCGGGTCCACGACGACGGTGAACTTCATGCCCTTCGAGATGCGCGCCGTGCGCTGAATAGGTTCCGTTGGTGCAGGACGCGGGCCTGCGCTTTCCGACCGGTCCTGCGCCCATGCAAAGCCTCCTAACAACACTCTACCTATCGGTATAACATGGACC
>JAIVGU010000224.1 GCA_020201445.1 Halobacteriales archaeon | reverse complement strand
CACGACCCCCGCCTTCTCCTCCGTCCTCGAGACCCCCGCCGCCGCGCCGGAGGCCGCCGCACGTCACTTCGTGGACAGGCTTGCCTTCGAGACCGACCCCAGCGACGTCCACGCCGATTTGCAGAAGGGGGCGCGCGGCTTCGTCGTGGTCGACTGCCGCTCCGCGGAGTCCTACGCCAAGTCCCACGTGGCCGGCGCCATCAGCCTGCCCTACCGCACCATCACGGCGGAGACGACGCGCCACCTGCCCAAGGACGCCACGCTCATCACCTACTGCACGAGCGTCTCCTGCAACTCCTCCACGAAGGGCGCGCTGCGGCTGGCGCGGCTCGGGTTCCGCGTCAAGGAGATGGTCGGCGGCATCCGCGCCTGGGAGGGCGAGGGCTACCCGGTCGAGTCCCCCTGACGGCTCTGAAACCAAGGATTGCACGGAGAGAACGGATTCAATCTTCCGTGCAATGCGTGGAATCCATGGTTGGTCGGATGGACAGAACGCGGGGCTTTTCCCCTGCCGGCCGCTCCGGCGCCCGATGAACAGGCTGTTCGGCACCAACGGCGTCCGCGGCGTCGTCGGCTCCACCATGACCCCCGACCTGGCGGTGCGCCTCGGCAAGGCGGTCGGCTCCTGGCTCCCGAAGGGCGCCCGCGTGGCCGTCGGCCGCGACGCGCGCTCCTCGGGCCCGCACCTCATGGCGGCGTTCTGCGCCGGTGTCAACGCCACGGGGGTCCACACCGTGGACATCGGCATCCTGCCCAGCCCCGGCATCCAGCTCTATGTCCGCGACAAGCGGTTCGCGGCGGGCGGCATCATCACGGCGAGCCACAACCCGCCGGAGTACAACGGCATCAAGCTCGTCGCCCCCGACGGCACGGAGACCTCGCAGGAGGAGGAGGCGGCCGTGGAGGCGCTGTACTACGGCGAACGCTTCCGCATGGTGCCGTGGCAGGAGGTCGGCACGCACGGCTCGGACAAGGGCGCGGCGGACCACTACGTCGAGGCGGTGCTGCGGCAGGTGGACAAGCAGGCCATCCGCAACGCCAAGCTGAAGGTCGTCCTGGACCCTGGCGGCGGCGCGGGCTGCGTCACGGCGCCCCGCCTCATGTCCGCGCTGGGGGTGCAGGTGGTGCCGCTGTCGTGCGAGCTGGACGGGGCCTTCAGGGACCGCCCGAGCGAGCCGAGCCCGCCCAACGCCAAGCGCTGCATGGAGGAGGTCAAGCGCACCAAGGCGCACCTCGGCATCCTGCAGGACGGCGACGCCGACCGCGCGGTCTTCATCGACGAGAAGGGGGACTACGTCTGGGGCGACCGCAGCCTCGCGCTCGGCTGCCTGTGGGAGCTCAAGCGCCACCCGCCCGGCAGCGTCGTCTGCACCGCCGTCTCCAGCTCCTCCTGCGTGGCCGACGCCGTGAGGATGGGTGGTGGCCGCCTGGAGTGGACCGTCGTCGGCTCCCCCGTCGTGGCGCGCGAGATGCTCAGGCACAAGGCGGTCTTCGGCGGCGAGGACAACGGCGGCCTCATGTTCACCCGCCACCAGGTGTGCCGCGACGGCCTCATGGCCATGGCGTTCGTCCTGGAGCTGCTCGCGAAGACGGGCCGCCCCCTGTCGGGCCTCCTCGCCGAGATTCCCTCCTACGCGCTCGTCAAGGACAAGGTCCACGTCCCGGACGAGCGGAAGACGGCGGTGCTGGCCAGCTACAAGGACGCCCTGGTGGCGGAGACCGGCATCCAGTCGGTGGACGACCGCGACGGCGTGAAGGCCTACCTCGCGGAGGGGTGGGTCCTGGTGCGGCCGAGCGGCACGGAGCCCATCTACCGCATCCAGGCCGAAGCCCCATCCGCGGCCTTGGCACAGGCGCTGGTGGACCGCTTCAAGGGCATCCTCGCCCGCGCCGTCGAGTCCGCGGCCAGCCTGCCGGCCTAGGAACGGATCGGCAGGGATTCCGGATCGCGGGGAAGGGGCGTTGCCCGTCGCCCGGAACCCCTGCCTGCGGAGGGCGTGGCGGGCGGTGATGGTCGAGCGTCCCCGTCCGCCCCGCTTCCGCCTCCCCTGCTCGTCCAGCATGGGCCAAGAGGCTGCGCACAAAGGCCCGGAATCCTGCTAAGGCGAGAGCAGCGGCGGCAGGGCCGGGTCGCGCAGCGTGGCCAGCAGCACCTGCCCGACCAGCCCGAGCATCCGGGCGTCCAGGAGGTCGACCGTGTCGTGGGCGGTGTCCCACTGCGGCGGGAACGTGGTGGGGCGGCCCGCGTCGATGATGTCCACGGCGGGGATGCCGGCCTGGATGAAGGCGAGGTGGTCGTCCTCGATGCTGGTGGCGTGGTCGACGAAGTGCGCCGCGCCGTAGGGCGTGGACTGGCCGTGCCGCCACAGCAGCCCCAGGAGGCCCGGCGCGCTGCGCTGGCTGGCCGACTCGCGGGGGTAGAGGGCGCCGGGGTCGCCCACCATGTCGAGCAGGACGAACGCCGCCACCGGGCGGGGCGGGCGCTGCGCAAAGTAGAGGCTCCCGGCGTCGGGGTAGCAGTCGTAGAAGCCGTCCTCGCCGTCGATGAGCAGGACGCCCACGGCAAAGGGCAGCGGGCCGAGGGCGTCGACGGAGCGCATGAGCTGGAGCAGGACGCCCACGCCGGACGCGCCGTCGTTCGCGCCGGGGTCCGGCTTCGAGCGGTTCCCGGGCGTGTCCATGTCGCTGTGCATCTGGGAGTCCCAGTGGGCGCCCAGCAGCAGGAGCGGCGCCCCCGCGGAGGCGGCGGGGCGGACGGCGAGCAGGTTGGCGAAGCGGAGCCCCGGCACCCTGGCCTCCGCCTCCTCGCTGCAGTAGTGGCGCTGCACGCCCGGGCCCGGCGTGTAGCCTTGCACCACGCTGCGGTTGAGCGCCAGGTAGTCCTCGCCGGTGAAGTTCTGCCACGCGCGCCCCCAGCCGGGCACGGCGGTGGCGTTCCAGAGCGCCGCGGCGCCGTCGAGCTGGCCCTGCGTGCCGGGGATGCGGAAGCGGGGCGTGCCGTCGGGGTTGAGCGCCACCTGCTTGACGAACGCGAGCGCGGCCCCGCCGTCGAACGGGGGCAAGGGGATGGACGCGGGCGTGGCGCTGCCGGAGGTCGTGGAGGAGGTGGGCGCGCTGCCGTTCATGCAGCCGGAGAGGCCCGTCACCAGGAGGAGCGCCACCGCGGCGGCAGCCTTCACGCGCTTCCGACCCCGCTTCGGCATTAGTAGTTTCTCGGCGTCTTCCCGACCGAGGACGCAGGGACCGCCGCGACGGGGTCCCTGCGGGCTCGGCGTCCTCTGCGGAGGGTCGGGGGTGCAAAGCCTAACGGTTCCCTCCCCATGCCGGCGCGTGGGCATCGACCTCGGCGACGTCGTCGTGCGGACCCCCGTCACGCTGGCGCACTTCACGGGCAAGCGCCTCGCCGTGGACGCCTGGAACATCCTCTACCAGTTCCTCTCCTCCATCCGCCAGCCCGACGGCACGCCGCTGATGGACAAGGAGGGCCGCGTCACCAGCCACCTCGCGGGGACGCTCTACCGCACCGCCGCGCTCGTCGAGGCCGGCATCAAGCCCGTCTTCGTCTTCGACGGCGTGGCGCCCGAGCTGAAGAAGGAGACGCTGGCGGCGCGGGCGGCGCGCAAGGAGAAGGCGCAGGCGGAGTACGACGCGGCGCGCGAGGCCGGCGACCTGGAGACGGCGCGCACCAAGGCGCAGCAGACCAGCCGCCTCACCGCGCCGATGGTGACGCAGGCGCAGGAGCTGCTGCGCGCCCTCGGCATCCCGGTCCTGCAGGCGCCCAGCGAGGGCGAGGCGCAGGCGGCGTGGATGTGCCGGCAGGGCTTGGTGCACGGCGCCGTCTCGCAGGACTTCGACAGCCTCCTCTTCGGCACGCCGCTGCTCGTGCGCCACCTCGCCACCGGGGGCCGCCGCAAGCTGCCGGGCAAGCAGGTGTGGGTCGACGTGCAGCCGGAGGAGATCCCGCTCCAGGCGACCCTCGACGCCCTGGGCCTCACGCACGGGCAGCTCCTCGACGCGGCCCTGCTGGTCGGCACCGACTTCCATCCCGGCGTCAAGGGCATTGGCGCGAAGAAGGCGATTGCCCTCGTCAAGAAGGAGGGCAGCCTGGAGGCGCTGCTCGACCGGCTCTCGGCAGGCCCAGCGGCGGCCACGTCGGCGGTGGAGCGCGCCATCCTGGAGCAGCACGAGGCCCTCGCGGACCGCGACGCCGTGCGCGCCATCTTCTTGCAGCCCGCCCACGCCGAGGTGGACCCCGCCGACCTCGCGCTCAAGGCCCCCGACGCCGAAGCGGTGCGCGCGCTGATGGTCGAGAAGCACGGCTTCAGCCTGGAGCGCGTCGACGCTGCGCTGGCGCGCTTCGGAGCGGGGCGCAGCAGGCAGGCGCAGCGGACCCTGTTCTAACCCACTAAACCACGGATTCACAGATTGCGGGGAGCTTTTTTTTTCGCATGGCTCACAGCGAACCGCGGATTTCGCGGATGACGCGGATTCAAGTTGGACTGGCGCAGGTCCAAGGAAAAGCCTCAATCCTCGTCATCCGCGAAATCCACGGTTCGCGGAGAGCCAGGAGAGGGAAGCCTTTCCGTGAAATCCGTGAATCCGTGGTCTCGGTCGCCTACCCGGGCAGGACCGGCGCGACCGGATGCGTCCCGTACACCGGGTGGTCGTCGGTGGGCTTGAACGTGTAGAGGCCCATGAAGACGTCCGCGAGGTACATGACGCCGTGCTGTCCCATCGCGACGTCCATCTGCTCCGGCGCGTCGATGCTGACTCCCAGGCCGCAGAGCTGGTCCTCCACGGCGCTCTCGACCGGGTCGACCAGCAGGGGCGCCATGCCGTCGGCGTAGGCGCCGTCCGCGATGAGGGACGGGTGCTCCCAGAACGAGGGGTCGCGCAGGTCGAGCTGGAAGAAGCCGGCGTGGTAGCTGGAGATGGTCAGGATGCCGCCGTCGTGGAAGCGCGGGTTGTGCAGGCTGAAGCGGATGTTCGCCGCGGTGTGGTTGTAAGGGTTGTGCCACTCGCCGAGGACCCCCAGGTTGACCGGGGCGCCGCCGCGCTCGACCGCCCGCAACGGGTTGCCGTCAAGCACCCAGAAGGGGCTGACGTGGGGCGCGAAGTCCTCCGAGGTCATCACGATGAGCGTCTGGCCGCCCACGAAGTCGACGTCGGCGGTGTGGAAGTAGTAGTCGCCCTGCTCCTTGGCCAGGTCGGCGCGGTTGGCGAGGTCCCACTGCCCGATGGTGAACGGCTTGGCGGGGTCGCTCACGTCGACGACCACCATGCCGCCCTGGCCGTCGGCGGAGAGCGCCCACGTCGCGTTCCAGGGCGTGTCGCGGACGTAGATGTCGTGGCCGGTGCTGACCGACGCGACGAACACGAGCTTGGCGCCCTGCTCGCTGCGGTCGATGCGGTAGATGTCGCCGAAGATGAACGCGTAGTCCTTGCCGTGGATGCGGTGGACGTAGATGGAGTGGGTCGAGGTGTGCTGCGTGTTCTGCCCCGGCGAGCCGGTGGTGCCGGCGGGGGTCAGGACGTCGGCGACCTTGGGCAGCGCCTTGTCGCGGGCGTCGATGAGGTAGGCGCTCGTCACGGCGCCGAGGGGGTTGACGTGGCCGAGGCAGTCCACCGGCTCCAGGCCGATGACCGCGAAGTCGCCGTCGGGGGTGGCGCCGATGGAGCGGTCGCCACCCACGCTGCCCGGGATGGTCCACTTGCCCACCTGCTTCGGGTGCAGCGGGTCGGTGTGGGCGTCCCAGATCTGCACGCCGCCGTCGACGGAGGCGCCGTGCGAGCCGTAGACGGCGCCGAACAGCCAGCCCGCCTGGAGGTCCATGGCGTGCAGCCCCGCGGCGTCGGCGGCGTTCTGCAGCAGCGGGTCGCGGGAGGCGAAGGCATAGTTCCACAGCGTCTTGTGCTGCGCCGGGTTGGTGTGGTCGTGGCCCGCGCCCTCCATCATGGTGTCCGGCGGGGTCGGGAAGCGCACGGCGGAGGCGTGCGGGCCGCTGCCTGTGGTGGTGGAGCCGCTGTCGTTCGAGGAGACGCAGCCGGCCAGGGCGGCCAGCGTCAGGAGCGCGAGGACCCCAAGGGACTTCATGGGATGGCCGGACCCCAGGGGGACCATAACGGTTGTGGCCGTTTTCCTTGACTCCAAACCACG
>JAIVGU010000190.1 GCA_020201445.1 Halobacteriales archaeon | reverse complement strand
GCGGGCAGCAAGGGCAACTACGGCCAGGGGGTCGCCGAGGCGGACGGCACGGGGGTCTATGCCATCCAGCCGGTCCTGGCCGAGCCGGCCCAGGGCGGCGTCTTCGGCGTCCCCGAGGCGTTCCAGTCCTGCAGCGACAGCGGCCTGGTGCGCGTGGTGCAGGGCGACGAGACCCTGGGCTTCTGGGAACGGGTCTACCCCCCCGGCGACGTGCCCGCCTCCAGCGACGCCGAGCTGCGCCTGCACGACGGGCCGCTGCGCATCGTGCACGACGGCTTCGGGATGCCGGGGTGCTCGCGGCCGGCGGCGCTGCTCAAGAGTTTCGAGGCATAAGCTGAACCGTGAACCCGCCGAACGCACTGGCGTTGCCCGTTTCCTCCGTGTGTCCTTTGAAAGAGCAGGGGCAGCCTCGGATGACTCAGATTGTCTCAGGGGTTCTGTTCCTCTGCGAACTCTGAGGATGCCCTCGAAGAAGACGGGCAACTCCTCGCGGCCGCTGCGGTCGCCATCCCTCAGTGCGGCTGGGGCTTGCGGGCGGTCTTCCGCGCCGGGGGCTTCTCCGCGGGGGCATGCTCGGAGACGTAGCCGAGGAAGCGCAGGATGTCGCGCGCCAGGGCGGTGTAGCCGGCGGAGGCGGTGGGCTTCACGAAGTAGCCGGTGGCCTTGGCGAGGAGGGACTCCAGCTCGTCCTCGGGGTCCTCCGACGAGGTGAGGATGACGATGGGCCAGTCGTCGAAGTGGCGCAGGTGCCGGATGCGGTCGACCAGCTCGATGCCGGACATGCCGGGGAGGCCGATGTCGACGATGGCGAAGTCGGGCCATGCGGTGAAGGCCTCGAAGCGCAGGCGGTCGATGGCGTCCCACGCGCTGTCGGCGTCGGGGTGGGGCTCCAGCTTGATCGGCTGCCCGGCGGCCTTGAACGCCTCCTCCAGCAGGCGCCGGTGGACGGCGCTGTCCTCGACCAGGAGGGCCCGGATGTCCCGCACGCCGTCCGCAGGGGCCTGGAGGCTTAAGCCTCTGTCGGCGAGGGCGGATGCGGCGCCTGGCCGTCGGCCAGCGGCAGCGTGAAGCCGAACGCGCTGCCCTTGCCGGGGCCGTCGCTCTCCGCCCAGATGTGGCCGCCGTGCTGCTCGACGATGCCGCGGCAGATGTAGAGGCCGAGCCCGGTGCCGGCCTCGGGCGACTGGCCGGGCGCGTGCACCTGCACGAACGGCTGGAACAGGCGCCCCAGGTCGGCGGCCCGGATGCCGATGCCGGTGTCGCGCACCACCACCTCCGCCTCGCCGCCCACGACGCGGGCGCCGAGCGTGACGCGGCCGCCCTGGGGGGTGAACTTGACCGCGTTCCACAGGAGGTTCATCACGACCTGGTGGACGCGGCCCGGGTCGGCCACCACGGGGTCGTCCGGCCACGGGCCGCCCGCCACGGCGACCCCGCGCGCGGCGGCCACGTCGGCGATCTCCTGCACGCAGGGCACCAGGAGGCTGGACAGCGGGGCCGCCGCGGGGCGCAGGGCGAGGCGGCTGGCCTGCAGGCGGGCGCCGTCGAGGATGTCGCGCACCAGGTCGCGCAGCCGCTCCAGGTTGCGGTCGAGCATCTCCACCCGGCGGCCGAACTGCGGCTCCAGCGCGGCGGCCTCCTTCTTGAGGAGGTGGACCTGGAGCATGATGGGCGTGAGGGGCGTGCCCAGCTCGTGCGCGGCGGTGTTGATGAAGGCGGTCTTGAAGAGCGACTGCTCGGTGAGCCGCTGCACCTCGCGGGCGCGGCCCTCGGCGGCGCGGCGCAGGCTGGTGTCCTCGACGCTGCCCACGAAGCCGGTGAGCTTGCCGTCGCCGCCGAAGATGGGCGTCGCCCGCGTCCAGCACTCCACGGCCTTGCCGTCGGCGTGGAGGTAGCGGAACTCCGCGGTCAGCTCCACGCCGTCGCGGGCGCAGGCGCGCCACAGGCGGGCCAGGCGCTCCACGTCGTCGGGGTGGATGGCGCGGCGGATGGCGGCGGGGTCGCGGTGGTCGCAGCCGGCGATCTCCCGCCACTTGGCGTTGGCGTAGTCGACGCGGCCCTGCGCGTCGGTGTGGAAGATGCCCAGCGGCGACCCCTCGGCCAGCAGCCGGAAGCGCTCGGCGCTCTCCCGCAGCTCCGCGTCGGCCTTGGCGCGGGCGTCGGCGAGGGCGCGGTGGCGCTCCGCCTCCTCGACCTGCTGCCCGAGGCGGAAGTGCTCGGCGAAGACGCGGGAGGACTCGCGCGCCCACAGCGCGGCGGCGGCGCCCGTGAGCAGCAGGTAGCCGAGGCGCAGCAGGAAGTCCGGCGTGAGGGCGGCCGCTCCCCCGGTCACCCCCGCCAGCGCAGCGTAGGCGGCCAGGTAGAGCCCGGTGGCCAGCAGGGTGCTGCGCCAGTCGAAGCGGAAGCTCGCGCCCACCAGCGAGACGAACCAGAGCAGGTAGAACGGCGACGCCGCGTCCCCGGTGGCGTGCAGCCAGGCCGTGATGAGGAGCCCCTCGGTGACGCTGGTCCAGGCGCTGGTGGCCAGGATGGGGTAGCGCAGGTAGGGCCGCGCCGCCAGGACGTAGAGGGCGTACGCCATCGCCACGACGGAGATGGCGGCGGCCAGGGCGGGGCGGCCGGCGGGGGCGTAGAAGGCCCAGTACGCGGTGACGCCGAAGGCGACGACCACGACGCGCAGGACGGCGATGCTTGCCTCCGCGCTGGCGGCCTTCTCCTCCGGGCCGGACGCTGGCGCGCGGACCTGGCCCTCAGCGGCGCTCGGCATGGCTCCCTCTCCTCGGCAACGCAGGGCGTGGCTTAAACGGCCCTCCCTGGGCCCAACGGGTCAGGCCAGCCGCACGTTCCCCTGCGCGTCCAGGGGCCAGTGGGGGTTCCAGGCGACCTCCCAGGTGTGGCCGTCGGGGTCGCGGAAGTGGCCGGAGTAGCCGCCCCACTCGCGCTGCGCGGCGGGGAGCAGGGTGGCGCCGGCGGCCCTGGCCTGGGCGAGCAGCGCGTCCACGGCGCCCTGGTCCGGCAGGTTGTGGGCGAGGCAGGCGCCGCCGCTGCGGGCGGGCAGGCCCGTCTCCGCCGCGAACGCCTTGGCGTCCCAGAGCGACAGGACGAGGCCGTTGGCTTGGTAGAAGCAGACGTCGTCCATGGCGAGGCGGGGCGTCCACCCCAGCGCCTCGTAGAAGCGGCGGGAGCGGGCGAGGTCGGCGACGGCGAGGGTCACGGCGCTGAGGCGCTGCTGCATGGGCCCCGCAACGCGCCGCCACGGATGAAGGCTCAGCCAGTGGGGTTGCCGACACAGACCGGCACCTGGAGGCTGATCCAGACGCAGGCCAGCGAGCCGTCCCAGCACGGCTTCGTCACCGCGTTGCAGCTCCCCACCAGGGGCGGCGGCGCGGCGGGGGCGGCGGTGGCGGGGCCGGCGAGGCAGGAGCTGGCCAAGGCCAGGGCGAGGCACGTCAGCAGGAGGGCGCGCATGGCGCCCCCATCCCGCTCCGGCTAGTTCTCCGTTGGGCGGCGTTTCCCATCAGCCGAGCCACGCCAGGCCCGCCGCCATCAGGCAGCCCGCCACGAAGTGCGTCGCGATGGTGGTGGCGCACCCCTTGGCCAGGCTGCGGTCGCCGTAGTGCCGCACCGCCATGAAGGCGGCGTAGGCGGCCAGCGGCAGCGCGAGCAGGACGATGAGCGCCCCCTTGGGCAGGATGCTCGTCGTGGTGGCCTCGACGACGGCGGCGGCGAAGGCGGCGGCGACGATGAGCAGGAAGCCCCAGCGCGCCGACCGGGTCCCCAGCGTGGCGACGAGGTGGGTCTTGCCGGTTGCCTTGTCGCTGGCGGCGTCGGGGAACTCGTTGATCCACAGGATGGCCAGGGTGAGCAGGCCGATGGGGATGCCGAGCAGGAAGCCGTCCCAGCCGACGTGGCCGCTGATGCCGTAGACGGCGCCCGCGGTCATCAAGGGGCCGAAGTTGAGGAACGATGACAGCTCGCCCAGGCCGCGGCGGGCGGCGAGGCGCAGCGGGGGCGCGGTGTAGAAGAAGCCCATGAGGGCGCCGGCCGCGCCGAAGGCCAGCACGAGCGGGCGGCCCATGAGGGCGAGGGCGCCGCCGATGGCGAGGGCCACCCCGAGGCTCACGGTGCCGGCGATGAAGGTGCCGCGCTCGCTGATGAGGCCGAGCTCGATGGCGCGCGAGCCGCCGCTGAAGGGCAGGAAGTAGTCGTTGTTGGCCTGGTCGGTGCCGGAGCGCCAGTCGAAGTAGTCGTTGAAGATGTTCGCGGCGAGGTGCAGCGCGATGCCGCCGGCCAGCACCAGCGCGAACAGGAGCCAGGGGAAGGGCGTCACCAGCTTCTGCTGGGCCACGAACGCGGCGGCCACCAGGATGGGGACGATGGTCGCGGTCAGGAACGGCAGGCGGCCGATGACGACGCCCTTGAAGATGCGGGTCCCCACGGTCGTCTTTGGCAGGATGCTCTCGGGGTCGACGCCCTCCAGCACGCGGGTCTGGCCGCAGTAGCCGACCTGCTGCCCCGACGACTTGCCGCCGTGGAAGGTGGGCGTGATGCGGACGTGCGCCGCGATGCGGGTGCCGTCCTTGCGCAGGAAGACGGTGTCGGTCTCGAACTCGCCCTTCGTGCGCGCCTCCTCGAGCCAGCGCGGCACGTGGCCGAGCACCACCTCGCCGGGGCTGAACAGGCTGACGCGCTTCTTGCCGATGACCTCGTCGGGGCGGTAGCCGAAAATCTGCTGGGCGCCGTCGTTGAAGGTCTCGATGCGGCCCTCCATGTCGCAGGTGATGACGCTGACGGGGGCCTTGGGCGCGGGGGCGGCGGCCTTGGCGGCGAGGGTGGCCTTGGGCATGCTCTTCGCTCCTGTTGGAGCCGTCATGGCAGATAAGCGCGTCCGACGAAAACAACTCGCGCGGAGTTGCAAACCGCTCCCACCGCCGAACCGCGGAGGCCACGGAAGGCACGGAGTCGGCCAACCCTTCCGCGGGTTCCGCGACCTCCGTGGTTCGTGGGTTCGCGGTCAAGAGCGGCGGCGGGAGAGCCGCGTGATCCACTTCTCAGCTTCCTGCCAGTCGGGGAACTTCCTCTCGTCGCGCTTGAAGGCGGCGGAATGCACGATGCGCTTGGAGCCTGAGCCCATCTTGACCGGGTGGACGATGTGCAGCAGCTCGTGGTAGAGGACGTAGTCCAGCACGAACTCGGGGACGCGGGGGTCGTCCAGCACTTGGCTGATGACGACGGCCTGGTGGTCGGGGTCCCAGTGGCCGAAGCGGTGGCGGGCGACCTCCTTGCTCCACGACAGCTTGGGGATGGCGGGGAGGGCGAGGTCCATGTCGAGGCTCACGCGGAGGTAGGACTCCAGGAGGCTGCGGTGGGTGCCGACGGGGTCGATGTGCTTGCGGCCCCGGCCCACCCTGCCGGGGGCGGGCCGCTGCACCATGTGGTCCCGGTAGGCGCGCGCGGCGGCGGGGTCGACGCGACCCTCGTCGACGTTGCGGACGCGACAGGTGAGCAGGCCCAGGATGCCCTCCAGCGCCAGGGGGTCGGCGTCCTTGAGGCCCTCGTTGAGGCGGAACTCCAGGCGGCCCTCGCGCTCGCGCACCGTGCTGCGGCCCTGCGCGTAGGGGTAGAACGCCACGCGGGGCACGCGCAGCGGCGGCCGGCCCACCAGGGCGCGGTGGAGCCGGTCGGCGAGCTCCCCCAGCTCCGGCGCAGCCGTCTCCAGGGGCACGCGGCGCCCACGCCCGGCCCGCTTTTCAACGGATGGGGCCTGGGCCGCCCGTGGACGGGGTGCTGGAGCGGCCGCGCGTCACCCGCATCGAGACGTTCGCGCAGGAGACGCCCCGGCACGCCACCATCGGCTTCCGCGACGACCTCCTGGCCGCCGCCCCCGCCGGGACGTTCTGCATGGTCTGGGTGCCCGGCGTCGACGAGGTGCCGATGGGCCTGGGCCCCACCGACGCCGAGGGCCGCGTCACCCTGACGGTGGAGGCCAAGGGCGACTGCACGAAGGCGCTGCTGGCGCTGGGCACGGGCGGCAGGATTGGCGTCCGCGGCCCTTACGGCACCGGCTTCATCCTGCCCCCCAAGCCCGCCTCGCTCTGCTTCGTCGGCGGCGGCACCGGCATCGCCCCAATGGCGCGCGGCGCCCAGCAGGCCAGCGCGATGGGGCACCAAGTCACCGTCGTCTCCGGCGCGCGCAGCCGCGGCCTCCTGCTGCTCCACCCCTTCCTCGGCCAGGGACACGACGACGGGCGGTGGTCCTACGAGCCCTGCACCGACGACGGCACCTTCGGCGTCCACGGCTTCACCACGCAGCGCCTGGAGCAGCTCCTGGCGGAGGAGGAGTTCGGCCGCGTCGCCGCCTGCGGGCCCGAGAAGATGATGGCCAAGGTCACGGCACTCTGCGAGGCCGCGGGCGTGCCGAGCGAGGCGTCCCTGGAGCGTTACATGAAATGCGCCACCGGAATTTGTGACGCCTGCACCGTGGGGCCCGGCATCCGGCTCTGCGTCGAGGGCCCCGTGCTGGATGCGGCGACCCTCAAGACGGTCCCGGAATACGGGGTCGGCCACCGCGACGCGGCGGGCATCCTGCACCCTTGGTAGCGCACCGAGCCAAACCACGATTCCATGGATTGCACGAACACGCCTTTCGTGCCGTTCGTGCAATCCGTGGTTCAGCTGGTGGTCGGCAGCGCGATGCTCGGGTCGCCGCGCACCTGCGGGCTGGAGCGGTGGCCGTACTCGCCGGTGGGCGCGGCAGGCCGCTCGCCGGGCTGCACGGCCGTGACCTTGGCCTCGATGTGCAGCGCCTTGCCGAACAGGGCCGGCGCCATGGGGCTGTAGTCGTACACGAGGTTGTCCCCCTCCACGCCGCGGGTGCGGTAGCTGCCCGCCGGCAGGCCGAGGGGCGTCTGGCCGCTCGGGGTGGGGGCGAGCCCGAAGGTGGCGCCCGGCAGCGGGCCGAGGGTGCGGACCAGCGTGGTGCCGTTGACGTAGTGGACGACCTTGAGGCCGAGGCTGGGGATGGGGATCTCCTCGCCGTCCTGCACGTCGAGGCGGTAGGTGACGTTGCCGTCGTCGACCGCCACGACGGTGGCGTTGTAGAGGGAGCTGGCGCGGAACGACTGCCCGACCTTGGCGGGGCCGAGCTGCGCCTCGAACGCGCTGCGCGGGACGCGGTTTTCCATCTCGGAGCTGCCGAGGTCGCGGGGGACCTCCTGGCGGCCGGTGTAGCCCACGGCGGACGTCGCGTCCACCGCGAAGGTCTCGTTCACCTTGTGGCCGAGCAGGGCGCGGTCCACGTCGGGGCCGAGGCCGGAGGCGCGGCCGGCGACCGCGACGAGGGTGGCGTCCTTCTCCAGGACGGCGCCGGTGGCGGGGTCGGTGGCGGTGTAGCGCAGCGTGACCTCGTCGCCGGGGCGGACGGCGCCGGGCGGGTAGCCGATGCAGCCGGCGAGCAGGAGGAGGCAGGCGAGGGCGGGGAGGGTCTTCATTGGGCACCCTTGAGCTTGCGGGCGAGGAAGGACGCGAGGCGGTCGAACGCGGTCTCGAGGACGGGGACGTCGGGCAGGATGACGAGGCGGAGGTGGCCGCTGCCGTACTGCGCCCCGAAGCCGGAGCCGTGCACGGTGAGGACCTTCTCGGTGCGCAGGAAGTCCAGCACGAACTCCTTGTCGCCGCCGGGCCACGCCTTCCGGCCGGCGGGGGTGGCGAGGGCGTCGATGCGGGGGAAGGCGTAGAAGGCGCCGTCGGGCTTGGCCGACGAGACGCCCGGGATGCTGTTGAGGCGCTTCACGGCGTAGTCGCGGCGGCGCTTGAGGGCGGCGTTGGTCTGCGCGATGTGCCCCTGCGGCCCGTCGAGGGCGGCGACGGCGGCGCGCTGGGCGATGCTGGAGGCGCACAGGCGGACGCGGCTCTGCTTGGTGACGCCGGCGCGGACGTTGGCGAGGCTGCCCACCGGGTCGTTCCAGAGCATGTGGCCGAGGCGCCAGCCGGGGACGAGGTAGACCTTGCTGAAGCCGTTGAGGGTCACCATCGGCACGTCGGGGGCCACCGTCTTGCTCGCCACCTGGACGCCGTCGAAGGTCATCTCGTCGTAGATCTCGTCCGAGACCATGAACAGCTGGCCCTGGTGCTCGCCCACCACGTCGGTGAACTGCTTGACGACCTTGCTGGAGTAGAGCGCGCCCGTCGGGTTGTTGGGGTTGATGAGGCAGACCGCCTTCGTCTTGCGCGTGATTTTCCTGCGCAGGTCGTCGACGTCGGGCTGCCAGTCCTCGCCCTCGACGGTGCGGTAGTGGACCGGCACGCCGCCGAAGAACTTCACGAGCGAGTCGTAGGGAGGGTAGCTCGGGCCGGGGATGAGCACCTCGTCGCCCGGGTTGACGCTGGAGCCGAGGAGCATCTGGATGCCCTCGCCGGAGCCGTTCGTCACCAGGACATCGTTGGCCGTGTAGTCCACCTTGTTGCGCCGCCGCTCGCGCCGCACGATGGCCTCGATGAGCAGCGGGTCGCCCTCGCTCGCCGTGTAGCCGTTGACGTTGGCGAGCGCCGCCTGGTGGAGCGCCTCGACCATGTGCGCCGGCGGCGCAAAGCCGTACGCGTTGGGGTCGCCCACGTTGAGCTTGAGGACCTTGTGGCCCTGCGCCTCCAATTCCCGCGCCGGCACCACCACGTCGCGGATGGCGTACTCGATCTGCAGCGAGCGCTCCGTCCCGGCGAGGGGGGCGGGCGGCGCCGTCGGCGTCTTGGGGGCGGCCAGGGAGCCCTTGGGCACGCGAGCGGCGAGGCGTTCCGGGCTATGAAGGCTTAGGCTCCGGTCCTGGCCGCGGCAGATGGAACCAGGGAAGCAGGGAGGAGGGGCCAGGGCCAGGTCAGCCGGTCGGCCAGTCGGCGACGTTGAGCGAGCCATCCGCGTTCAGCGTCAGCAGCGAGTGCTCCGCCATGGACACCGTGGCGGGCTGGCGGGCGATGAAGAACGCCGAGGCCATCGGGTTGCCGCTTGGGTCGCTGGTGATGTAGTAGGTCCAGAAGCCGCTGTCCATCGCCTGCACGCGGCTCTCCGTCTGGATGCCGCGCTCGAGCAGCAGGGTGCCGCACTGGCGCAGCCCGTCGGTGTGCACGGGGAGGCTGCGGCTCACGGTGTTGCACGCGAAGTAGACCGGCCAGACGGGCGCGTACTGGACGGTCAGGGTGTCCTGCTGGCGCGCGACCGACGCGCCCGTGGCGCCGGAGACGGCGAGGGCGTCGCCCTGCTTGAGGTCCAGGACGAAGGGCTGGTAGTCCGGCCCGCCGACGCGGTGGATGAACTCGCTCGTGGTGGGCGGCGCCACCGAGGTGGCGCTGCGCGCGGTGTCGAAGGCGAACAGGAGCTGGACGCGGTAGTGCATGGCGTACTTGCAGCTCTCGTTGGTGCCCTTCACGGTCAGGAAGAGCTGGTCGTTGCGCATCGAGGGGTCGGTGTTCTCCTGGCCGGTGCCCTGGACCGCGAAGTCCAGCGTCGGGTGCGTGCCGGGGAGGGCGTTGGCGGCCGCCAGCGCGCCGGGCACGAGCAGGCGCACGGGGGAGAGGCCCGTGCACGCCGGGCC
The DNA here is from genome assembly GCA_020201445.1 of Halobacteriales archaeon. The sequence continues at coordinate 10,912 of JAIVGU010000190.1, read as the reverse complement.
GTACGGGATGGCGGAGCCGTAGGAGACGACCTCGACCGTCGCGTTCTCGAGCGGGCTCGCGGCGTAGACCGGCGTGCTGGTGGGGCCGTTGGGCGCCTGCGTGACGGCGTTGATGGAGGCGGGCTGGCTGCCGGGCTGCCGGTAGAGGTGCAGGAACCAGCCGAGGCCAGGCGTGATGGCAATCTGGCTGATGGTCTTGCCGCCGGCCGCCATCGTCTCGGTGAGGGTGTGGGTGACGTCGACCTGGACCCAGCCGTACTGCGCCTGCGCCAGGTTGGCGGCGTCGACGACGGCGTTGCCGTCGCTGCTGGTGCCGGGGGCCAGCATGGCGCTCGCCTCGGTGGCCACGATGGTGTTGTCGTAGCGGGGCGTCAGGTCGGCGCCGTTGCGGTCCACCGTCCACGAGCCGGTCCAGCGCAGCGAGCTGGTGGTGTTGGTGAGGGGGTGGTCGTAGGGGCTGCCGCTGGGCAGGTTGAGGGGGGCCGACACGGCTCCGGCGGGGCCGCCGAGGGCGGAGAGCAGGACGGCCGCCGCCAGCAGGGCGGCAAGCAGGGGCGGGATGCGGTTTGCGGTCATGGGTTGCTCCGGGTCTAGTTGGGGAAGAGGGAGAGGTCGTCGTAGTAGGCCTGGCCAGCGCCGGTCATGCCGCTCAAGGTGGCAAAGACGTCGCCCACGGCGAGCTTGGTGGTCACCGGCAGCGCCGCGCCGGTGAGGTCGAGCACCGTCGCCTCGTCGTGCAGCACCTTCAGCGTCTGCGCGGCCTCGTCGGCCACCACGCGGACGGCGTGGAAGTGGGGGTCGGTGATGCCGCCCACCAGCTTGGTCTGCGCGCCGCCGGGGGCGTTGTAGTAGAGCGCCGTGGCGAAGCCGGTGCCGTCGTCGGCCATCGTGATGGACCAGCCGACGGTGCCGTCCGCCTTGAACGCCGCCAGGACCGCCTGGTGGACGGGCGGGAACGTGGCGTCGACGGGCCGGTAGGCGACCTCCGCGACGTAGCGGCTGCCCACGCCGGTCTTGTCGGTCCACAGGTAGGCGGGCTGGTTGTTGGCGGTCAGGACGTTCACCGACATGGAGAAGGGGTCCATGTTGGAGACGCCGGACCGGCTGAGCTGCGACGCCGGGTCGGTGGGGTGCCAGTTGTGGGCGTCCGGCCACTGCGCGAAGGTGGTGTCGTGCTCCGGGCCGTCGCCGGCCACGCGCAGGGCGTCCAGCAGCGTCGTGACGCCGCCCAGACCCGCCGCGAGGTGGTCGACGGTGGCCACGGTGCCGGTCGCCGCGAGCAGCGTCTGGCCCTGGTCGAGCGTGGCGATGTAGGTGGGGCCTTCCAAGTAGAGGTCGACGCGGTGCCAGTCGTCGTAGGTGGCGTTGCCGAACGTCTGGGTGCCGGGGCCGTCCGAGAGGCGGAGCTGGTTGTCCACCACGGTCCCCGTCACCACGGCGTTGCCGGCGGCGTCGACGAGGCGGAACGCCTGCGTGGCGTCGCCGACCGCGCTGTCCATGCGGAAGTGCAGGACGGCGTGGGCGAACTGGCCGGCCGTGACGCTGGGCGACCGCGCCTCGCCGCTGCCGCCTTGGACCTTCAGCGCCGTGCCGACCCCCGGCTCCGAGGTGGTGGCCAGCGTGCCGCTGCCGGTGACGGTCCAGCCGTCGATGCCCTCGATGGGCATGTAGGACTGGAGGTTGCTGGCGAGCTGCAGCGAGAGCGCGTGGACGAGCAGGCTGTCGACGATTTCCTTGCCGCCGACGCCGCCGAAGCGCACGCCGGTGAGGCCGACGCTGGGGGTGGCGGCGGCGTAGGTGCCGACGAGGTGGCCCCCGACGTAGAGGTCGGCGAGCGTCGGCGAGAGCACCAGGCGGACGTCCTGCCAGCCGGTGCCCAGCGTCACGCCGGTGGCCACCGCCCCGGCGGGGGTCTGCACCGAGAGCGCGCGGCTTCCGTCGACCAGCACCGCGGAGCGCACCGCCGACTGGTCCAGCGCGGCCAGCAGCTCGAAGGCTCCCGTGGGGGCGCGGTCGAGGCGGACCTGGGCGCTGACTGCCAGGCGCGGCGACGGGTTGTCGGTGCTCCAGGTGGCGTAGGTGGCCGCGGCGCCGGCGTTGACCAGCACCGAGCGGGTGCCCGCCAGGCGGTCGCCGGACGCCGTGTCGAACGACGCGCCGGAGCCGAGGGTCCACTTGCTGTTGGCCTGCTCGTCGGCCGCGACCAGGCTGGCCTCGCTGGGGACGTAGAAGCGGAAGCTCTGCTGCGACGTGAGCCCGTTGTTGCCCGTCACCTTGGCCACGAGGGTGTGGAGGGTGTCGGTGCTGGCGGCGCCGAGGGCGTAGTTGTACGTCCAGGCGTTGGTGGTGGAGGAGCTGGGGCTGACGGCGGCGCCGTCGAGGGTGAGCGCCAGGGTGCTCACGACGTTGGGGTCGGTGTGGACCGCCTGCAGGCTGACCAGCAGCGAACCGGGCCGCGCCTGCGCCGACACCACGGTGGTCGTGGCGCCGATGGCCGCCCCGAGGTCCACCACGCCGGTGTAGGGGGTGTCGATCTCGGTCCCCTTCGCCTGCGTCCGGCCGAACGGCGCCGGGGCGCTGTAGCCGACGGTGGGGGCGACGAAGTTGACGTAGATGGAGTTCGGGCTGACGCGGGTGCCGCCGTTGCCGGCCCGGTCCACCGCCGAGACGTAGTAGCGCACGGTCTTGCCGGCCAGGCCGAGGCTGGCCGCGTCGTCGCTCACCGAGGTCTGGTTGCCCGGGACGGTGAACTGCGTCGTGGTGGTCGGGCCGCCGGGCGGGGTGGCGTCGCGGGTGACGATGTAGTGGTCGACGCCGCTCGGGTTGCTGCCGGGGTCGGTGGCGGCGGTCCAGGCGAAGACGACCGCCTGGCGCGCCACGTCCAGCACCGGCGCGCTGGGCATGGGCACGCTGGGGGCGCGCGCGTCCATGACGGTGTTGGCCGTCCAGGTGGCGACGTTGCCGGCGCGGTCGGTGAGGTCGAGCCGGAAGGTCAGCGTGGCGCCGTCGTAGGCGGTCGGGTTGGGCGCGCGCACGGTGAGATGCGTGGCGTCGCCGCTCGCGATGACGGTGCTGGGCTGGCCCTGCGGGTGGAGCTTCCAGGACTGCGTGGCGATGCCGCTCGCCTCGCCGTGGCTGGCGTCGTCCGCCGCGCTCCAGGCCACCGTGAAGCCGGTGGTGCCCATGAACGCCGGGATGGTGGGCGGCGTGGGGAGCAGCGGCTTGCTCAGGTCGACCAGGATGTTGGCCTTGCTGGCGTCGAGCGCAGTGTTGCCGGCTGCGTCGGTGCCGCGCACGCGGAAGGTGACGCGCTTGCCGTCGAGGCTGGTGAGGTCAGCGCTGGCCGACAGCGTCGTGCTGGCGGTGCCGTCCGTGAACGACTTCTGGTCGTGCGTCGTCCACGTGGTGCCGTCGCTGCTGGAGTCCAGGATGGCGCTGGCGAGGCCGCAGGTGGTGGCGATGGAGTCGTCCACGAGCGCCTGCACGCTGCCCAGCTTGTGGTCGCTGCTGAGCAGGGAGGCCGGCAGGATGCCATTGGGCTGCAGCAGCGCGAGCTGGGCCTGCAGCGTGATGGCGGGCAGGGCGGTGTCGACCTTGACGGTCGCCTGCGCCGTGGGCGCGAGGGCGTTGTCGGCGAGGTCGCTGGCGTCCGCGGCCAGCGTGTAGGTGCCGGCCCCGATGAAGGGCAGGGTGTAGCTGGCGCTGGCGTCGAGCTGGCCCGGCGTGAGCGCGAGCGTGACGTTGACCTGGCTGGCGTCCGGCCGCGTCGTGGTGAGGCGGGCCTGGCGCAGGCCGCTCACCACGGCGCCGGGCGCCTCGTGGGCGGCCCAGGGCGCGGTGGCGGCGCCGGGCAGGCAGGGCAGCAGCGCGGGCAGCTCGATGGAGGGCGCCCGCAGGTCGACCGTGATGGCGCCGGTGTCCCAGGTGGACGAGTGGCCGGCGCGGTCGGTGGCCACGATGCGGATGTCCACCGTGTGGCCGTCCAGCGGCGCGAGGTCCACGACGTCCGTGGCCGGCAGCATGTAGCTCGTCTGGCCCGCCGGGACGTCGTGGTGCACGATGGTGCGCCACACGCCGTCGGCGCCGAGCGACTCGACGTCGACGCTGGCCAGGCCGCACGAGCCGCCGGGGTCGCTGACGGTCGCGCCGAGGACGAGGTTGAGCGGTCCCGCGGCGCCGCCCGCCACGCCGAGCGCGTTGTTGATGGCGCTCAGGCCGAGGTTGGGGTTGGGGACGCCGAGCTGCGGGTCGACGTTGGTCAGCAGGGCCTGGAGGTTGGTGAGCGCCGTGCCCGCGAGGATGGCGGGCGGCGACACGTCGAGCGCGAAGGCGCCGCTGGCCAGCGCCACGTTGCCGGCACGGTCCTGCACGGCGCCCGTGAGGGCGTAGGCGCCCGCCAGCGCTTCCGGCGGGAAGGGGACCTGCCAGGTGCCGTCGAGGGTGGCGGCGGGGCCGGTGCCGTGCTGCACGTAGACGTAGGTGCGCGCCAGGTCGAGCGAGCCGTCCGCCTTGAGGGCCGTGGCGACGAGCTGCACCGTGCCGACGCCGCTGGGGCGGCCGGCGGGGGCGGCGTCGGCGGCGTGGAACGCCACGGTCGACGCGGTCGAAGGCAGGCAGGCGGTGCCGAGCTGGAGGCTGGGCGCGGTGCGGTCCTGAAGGAGCTGCACCGAGACCCACGGGCCGGTGAGGCCGGAGGCGTCGGTGGCGCGCGCCTCGAGGCGCAGGGTCGCGCCGTCGGGGATGGTGGGCAGCGGCAGGGCGCGGCCCATCGCGAAGCCGCCCTCCAGCGCGTGGGTGGGCGCGCCGGGCTCGCTCGACAGGCTGTAGCGGAACTCGTAGGTGCGCACCGGCGCCTGGCTGTGCGCGAGCGTGGCCAGGCTGGGCGTGCCGTCGAGGGCCAGGGTGCCGTCGGGCAGGAACGACTGCGGCAGGCCCGCGCCGGCGAGGCTGGCGGGGTCGAGCGGCAGCGTGGCGGCCAGCTCCTGGTGCGGGATGGCCTGCACGGTGCCGTTGGCGACGCCGAGGACGCCGTAGGCAAGGTCGCTCACGAGCGGGACCACGTCGAGCAGCAGCGGCCAGACGAGCGCGTTGTGGACGCGCACCGCCTTGGTGGCGGTGGTGGCGGGCACGGTGTCGGGGTGGCCCGCGGTGTCGTAGGAGACGACCTCCCAGTCGGCGAACGCCTCGCGGACGCCGTCGAACTGGAAGCCCAGGGTGCCGTGCGTGCCGGTCGCCGTGACGTGCTGCGTGAAGCTGCGCGTGACGGCGGAGGTGTCGGGGACCTTCAGCGGCAGCAGCGCGCCCAGGCCGTTCTGCAGCCCGAGCAGCGTGGTCGCGTTGAAGACGTCGCGCAGGCCGGAGGCGTGGAAGGTGGCGCGCACCGTGAAGCCGGTGACGCCGGCGGGGACGTCGTAGGCCATCGGGACGGTGCGGTTGGCGAAGCCGACGACGCGGACGCGGTCGGTGAGCCTCTGCACCATCTGGGTCGCGTTGGCCACGGTGCCCGCCACGTCGCCGCTGGAGAGCGGGGAGACGAGGTCGCCGGCGGCGAGGTCGTGCAGGACGCCGTTGGGGTCCGGGACCGCCAGCCGGGGCAGCAGGCCGCCGCCGTAGCCGGGCGCGGTGAGGACCACCTTGTAGGGGGCCGAGGCGGCCACCGAGGCGTTGCTGGGCGAGCCGAGGTCGACTTGGCTGGAGGTCAGCAGGACGTCGCTGGGCCACAGCGTGCCGGGCTCGATGGGGCCGGGGCCCCAGTAGTTGCCAGTGGCGTCCGTGGGGAGGCCGAGCCCGAAGCCCTGCCACAGCCCAGTCCACAGGTTGCCGTCCTGCGCGGGGGTGGCGCGGCCCGGCAGGCCGCCGCCGTTGTTGGCCCGGCCGCGCAGGATGGCCTCGCGCCAGGCGTTGATGTTCGAGTAGATGTCGTTGGCGTTGATGGTCGCGCTGTCGAGCATGCCGACCTTGACGCCGATGTTGTCGTGCGTCAGGCTGTTGCCGTACAGCACGGGGTCGGAGAGGGCGCCGGCGTTGACGCCCTCCAGCGACGCCCACTGCACGCGGTTGCCTTGGACGCGGTCGCGCGCCGCGACGGGGACGCCCAGGTCGCGCGGGTCGAGGGCGAGGACGCGGTCCTCCAGGTCGAGGGTGGCGCCGATGGCGGTGCCGGTCTCCCGGACGTCGTTGTCCAGGAGGGCAAGGTCGCCGCCGCCGAGGGGGCTGCGCACGAGGAAGCCGGCCTGCTTGGTATGCAGGACGACGTTGTCGCGCACGGTGCCCCACGACTCGTCGAAGAGGCCGGCGGCGCGCGCCTCGCGCACGAACAGGTTGTTCTGCAGCCGCACCTGGCTGCCCAGGGCGTAGGCGCCGAGCGCCTGGCCGCTGAACACGGAGTCGGTGGCCTCCAGGCTGCCCAGCAGGGAGAGGGCGCCCACGGCGCCGCCGATGACCCAGCACCGGTGCAGTTCGACGCGCCCGCCGAGGGCCGTGAGGCCGGAGAGCAGACCGCCGACGCGGCAGTCGCTGGCGAGGAGCTGGCCCAGCACGGTGAGGGTGGGCAGCTGCAGCGCGGCGTTGACCGGGTGGATGGCGACGTCGTCGAGGGTGAGGGTGCCGAGCACCTGCACGGGGCAGGAGCGGCCGCCGCAGTCGCCGAGCAGCAGGTCGACGTGCTGGAACGTGAGCGTCGCGTCGGCCGGGATGACCAGCGGGGCGCCGACGAGCACGCGCTTGTGCGCCGTGGCGGTGCCCGCGAGGGCGGCGATCTGGCCGGGCGTGGAAGCGGCGCCGAAGGTGAGGTCGGGGTTGGCCGCCGACGCGGAGAGCACCTGCGGGGCGAAGCCGGCGGCGCCGGCCGGGATGGCGACGAGGCGCTGCAGGCTCCAGCTCGCGCTCGCCCAGGAGTCGCCGGCGATGCGGGCGCCCAGCAGGACGGTGGAGCCGCGGAACTGGCCCACGTCGAGCACGCCGAGGTGGAGGCCGGGGCCGGAGCTGCCCACGACGCCGGGGGCGCCGCGCAGGGGCAGCAGCTTCCAGGTGAGGCCGTTGTCGGTGGAGGCCATGAACTCGCCCGCGCTGCCGGCGGGGATGTCGAAGCGGTGCTGCACCAGCACCTCGCCGGTCTGCACGTCGGGGGCGACGCGCAGGCGCAGCAGGGGCACGACCGGGGAGCCGCCGCCCAGGACGAGTTGCGGCGCCTGCTGCAGCAGGGGCAGGCTGGCGAGGATCTGGTCGGCCGCCTGCGGGATGCCGCTGCCGGCGGCGGTGTCGAACGCGACGTCGAGGCTGGCGCCCAAGTCGAGGCTGGGGATGCTGGGCTCGTCCACCGCGCCGGTCAGGATGTCGCCCGCGTCGTGGATGACGGAGCGCGCCGCCCGGGGCAGGACGTCGGCGCCGAGGCCGAGGATGAGGACGTCGGCGGGGGCGCCGCCGTTGGGCTGGTAGGGCGTGACCGGCGGCAGCAGCGTCAGGTCGGGGTCGCCGCCCATCATCTGGCGCGGCAGGCGCAGGGGGATGTACTCGCGGTCGTAGCGCGCCTTGGTGTCGCCGCACCAGGAGCCGTAGCGGACGCCCGGCACGGGCTCGTCGGAACCCCCCGAGTTGGGCTCGACGTGGTGGTAGGTGCCGGCGTGGTAGGCCTGGAAGCGCAGGTCGAACGGTACGTCGAAGGTGTCGAACTCGACGTGCGGCAACCGGCTGTGGTGCGGTTGGATGTTGTTGAACTCGGTGCGGTCCTCCCAGCAGTCGGGCGCGGTGCCGTTGCCCCAGGCGCGGTTGCTGCGGACCTCATAGGCGAGGCCCAGCGGGTCGTGGCGGTCGCGCACGGGCACGCCGGCCTGGCGGTAGTAGGCCAGGATGGTGTCGGCCACCCCGCGGTCGTCGCCGCCGCTGACGCCGGAGGCGGTGGGCTTGTATTCGCTGTAGCCGCGCCAGGTGTCCCACGGGCGGGCCTTGCACGCCTCGCCGCTCTGCGTCCACCAGGTCTGGCCGGCGGGGGCGGTGGCGTTGTGGGGCGCGGGCGGGCCGCCGGGGGCCCAGGTCCAGCCGTCCGGCGCGAGGTCGACGGTGGTGGGCGCGGTCAGCCAGTACTGCCAGCCGTCGAGGCTGCCGCACGGCGCGCCGGCCGCGGCCGCGGAGGGCACGAGGGCGTGGGCGAGGGTGCTGGCGTCGCCGAACGGGACGGCGACCGACTGGAGGTGGTCGCGGTTCCAGCGCGCGAAGGTGGAGCCCTGCGGGATGTAGGTGGACTTCGGGTGGGCCGCGCGGCCCCAGTAGCCGGCGCGGCCGTAGAACGACAGGTCGCCCACGTCGAGGTCGGCGATCTGGGCGTGGCACTGGCCGAGCCAGAACAGGCCGGCGCACTTGGGGTTCTCGGGGTCCAGCGAGTCGCGGACGCGGGTGAACTGGGTGTAGTTGACCGGCGTCCCGTGCACGTCCCTCCAGTAGGGGTTGGGCCCGTGCACGGCGTCGAGCCAGGCGGGCGGCGGGGTGCCGCGGCTGAGGGGGTTGCCGTTCGCGTCCACCTGGGTGTACCAGGCGCGGATGGCGGCCACGTCGCCGGCCATCCAGGCGCGGATGAGAGGCGCGAACTGCGTCACGTTGTCCTGGAACGTGGCGAAGGTGGTCCGCTGCGACCCGTGGACGTCCGGGCTGGCGTCCAGCTCGCGGAAGCGCAGGTTGCGGTAGAAGCCGTCCCACTCGGTGCTCTCGGTGCGGTTGGGGCCGAACCAGCCGTCGGGGTTGGAGGGCAGCGGCACGGTGACGTAGTCCTCCGCCGAGTCGTTGGGGTAGAACGTGGTGCCGACCTTGCGCTCGTCGAGCGGCCGGCTGTGGTCGCACGGGTGCTCGCCCTGCTGGCGGAAGAAGCAGTCGACCAGCAGCGCGGGGTAGGCCTCGGTGAGGCTGTGCCGGCCGCTCTGCAGGCCGAAGAAGGTGGCCGCGGCGAGGAACGGGTTGTAGGTGAGGCTCACCGAGCCGTCGTAGAGCGGCACGGTGACGTTGCCCCACAGCGCCGGGAAGTCCGCCAGCAGCTCCTCGAGCTGGTCGCCGGCGAGGCAGGGCCAGCCGTTGCCGTCGCTGGCGCCGTCGCGGCACTCCTGGTAGGGGCCTGGCTGCCGCTGGTAGGTGCCGTTGGCGAAGAGCGGGTTGAGGACGTCCTGGTAGGCGTTGGCGCGCATCCGGCCCGTCACCGGGTCCTTGAGGCGCAGGTGGTCGCCCGCGAGGTTGCCGACGTCGGGGTGGCGCGTCAGCCAGTCCCAGTAGCCGGGCTGGCTGCCCGACGCCGGTACCCAGCCCATCGGGAGGCTGGGGTCGGCGTCGTGCGCGGCGAGGGCGGCCGGGCCGGGCGCCCACGGGCAGGTGACACGCCAGCGCGGGTGCAGGTCCGGGAAGGCGTTGTCCATGGTGAAGTCGTACAGCTCGTCGCACTGCTTGTCGTGCTCGGAGAGCATGAACGAGCTGTTGGTGTACATGTCGGAGTAGACGCGGCCGTTGGCGGTCGGCACCTGGCCGCGGCTCCACCAGCGCAGGCTGCCCGGGTCGATGCCGAGCTGCTCTTCCACGACGTTGCCGAGCGTGCCGCTGCCGAAGGGCGTGGTGCCGACCTGGGTGCCCCACACCACCTGGTTGGTGTCGCTGGCGAGGCCGGCGATGTCGTCGAGCAGCTTCAGGGTGATGAGGTCCACGCCGTCGAGGCCGCGCGCCGGGTCGTAGACGCCGGTGCCGGAGCCGGAGTTCTGGTGGTTCATCCAGCCGTCGCCCTCGGGGTAGGCGAGCAGGCCGTCGAAGCAGAACTGGCCCGTCGCGGGGTCGTTGAGCAGGTGGCCGTCGAGCGCGTCGTAGCGCTTCTGGTCCGTGCAGTGCTTGGTGTACTGCACCTGGTGGTGGTTGTGCTGCCCGGGGCTGTGGATGTGCAGCTCGTTGGGCGTGATGTCGTGGACATTCTCGTCGTCCCAGAACTCCAGGACGTTCTCGAAGAACTCGGGCTGCGGCCACGGGTAGCCGGCGGCCTGCAGGGCGGCGCGGTCGGGCTGCAGCGTGTGCGGGTCCCAGAAGCGCAGGCCGCGCTCGTAGTACGCCTTGTTGATGTTGGGGTGGGTGAGCCACCAGAAGTCCTCGCCGAGGTTCATGTCCTGGCCGAGGCGGACGATGCCGTTGCTGGTCTCCGCGGTGCCGGAGACGACGACGATCTGGCCGGTGGCGGGGTCGCGCCTGCAGGTCGGGTCGGTGGCGTTCTGCGGCCAGCGGTCCGCGGGGCGGGACCACAGCGCGGGGTCGATGGTCTGCTGCCAGCCGCGGTCGCAGTCGGTCATGGTGGCGCGCGGCAGCAGACCGGTGGGGAAGATGCGGACGTCGAAGAAGGAGTCGGTCCACCACCAGGCGTCCATGAACAGGCTGGGGTTGCGGACCTCGACGTAGGGCTGGATGCGCAGCAGGTCCATCGCGGAGTCGCGCAGCAGGTCGCCCACCTGCACCAGGGCCTTGGTGCCGTTGGCCAGGACGCCGCCCGCGGCGGTGCCGGCAAGGCCGGGGGGGACCTGCGCCTGGCCCAGCAGCGCGACCGGGTCGACGCCAGCGGCCTCGATGGCGCCCACGAGGGGGTCGAGGAAGCCCGAGGCGAGCAGGGGCAGCGGGATGGCGATGTAGTGCAGCGACGCGAGGTCGGCCTCGCCGCCGTTGACCTCGAACTGGAGCGTCACGTGGCCGTCGGCGGTGAGCGGCGTCAGGTGGGGCAGCGCGAGGGTGCCGTTCCGGACCGCGCCCAGGATTTGGGTGGGGTCGCTGGGGACGAGGCTGGCCGCCTGGCGGGCGGCGCCGATGGTGGTGCCGTCGTTGCGGCCGGCGCCGGTCAGCAGGCTCACCGGCTGGTCGAGGAGCTGGTCGGGGTGGAAGGCGACGACGAGGTTGCCGAGGCCGGAGC
>JAIVGU010000178.1 GCA_020201445.1 Halobacteriales archaeon | reverse complement strand
GTTCGGCTCAGGCTCGGGAGGGGTGCGAGTGCCGCTCAGCAGGCGCACCATGCGGGTCTCGTTCCAGCCGGTGACGACGCGGATGTGCTTGGGGGCGGCAGCGTCGAACTCCGGGTCGCCGGTGTCGATATGGAGGCCCTTGAGGCCGAGGAGCTTCTCCGGCGGAGCGATGACCTTGAGGTTCTCCCAGCCGACCTTGCGCAGGACGTCCGCCCGGAACATCTGGGTGCCGCGGCCCAGCAGCATGCCCTGGCCCCCGATGGTCGAAAGGACGATGCGCACCCTGCCTCCCTTGGCCATCTGGGCATCCACCAGGTCGGAGATCCGGCGGTCGTCCAGGTCGGTGGCGATGATGCGGCTGCCCTGGATGGCGTCGACCCCGAGGAGGGTGGGCTTGCCCCAGAACTGGTCCTTCACCGCCAGGCACACCGAGCCGGCGCCGACGAAGGTGAGGGCGTCCTCGTCCCACTCCTGCAGCACCTGCTCCACCAAGGGCTCCAAGGGGGTCTCCGTGCTGGTGGCGACCTTGCCTTCCTGGACGGCAGGGCTGAGCGGCACCCGCAGGTTCCCCTTCAGCTCGATCTCGACGTGGCCGGTGCGATAGGCCACCTCGTCGAGGTCGGTCACGTCGCGCAGGATGGTCTCGAAGCCGGGGCGCAGGTGCGCCACCAGCCACGCCGCCTCCGCCACGTCATGCGTGTAGACGGCGCTGGTGATCTTCACCCCCGCGGGCACGCCAAGGCAGGGCTGCCGGTCGCCCACGGCGCGCGCCACGTCGGTCGCGGTGCCGTCGCCGCCGAGGAAGCAGAGCAGGTCCACCTTCGCCTCGTGCAGGGCCCGCGCCGCGCGCTCGGTGTCCTCGCGGGAGGTGGCGCCGACCTTCTGCGCCTCGCCGGGCAGCAGGCGCGCTTGGGGCGCCCAGTCGCCGCCCATGGCCCCGGGGACGGTGACCCATTCGACCGCGTCGCCGACGCGCTGCACGAACTGCTTGGCGCGCTCCGGGGCGGTGGGCGCGTAGCCGTGCTCCAGGGCGTCCTTCCAGTTCCCGTCGCTGCCCTTGTAGGCACCGGGGCCGCCCAGGCCCGCGACGGGGTTGACGAGGAGGTGACTCGTCAGCCGTCTGAAGCGGAAACGGTCGAAACGGCGTCCGGTCGCGTTTTGCGGCCGGAACGGATGACACTCCAGTGGGCCGCACCGTCGGAAGCGGCGATTTGTAACTGGCCGAAGTTAAGAGGGCTGCAACACTCATCGGCAACGTGGCCGTCGAGCTGAGTCCCGATTCCGAGAAACAGGAGATCTGGGACGAATTGCAACGAGTCCGGCGAGAACTAGAAAAAGCCCGGAAGGCGTTGGACGACTACAAGAAGCGCCACCCAGAAACCGTGGGCGTCAAGCACGGCCGCGCCTACGTGATCCAGTCGCCGGCCTTTCCCGCCGAGCCGTCCGGCCGGAAACCCGGAGCCCAACCTGGCCACGCCGGACGCAACCGCCCGCTTGCACCCATCGATGCGCGCGTACGGTTGCGGCTCAAGACCTGCCCAGATTGCTGCGGCAACAACCTCAGCCGAATCCAAGAAAAACGCATCCGAACCGTCGAAGACATCACAGTCGCACAAGCCACGGCGACGCAGTTCACGTTGGAGCGCCGCTATTGCCGCGACTGCCAGAAACTCGTTGAACCGGTCGTCGCGACCGCACTCAAAGGGGCTCGCATCGGATTGCGCGCCATGTTGATGGTCGCTTGGCTCCGGATTGCAAACCGAGTTCCAGAAGAGGCCGTCGCGCACCTCATGCGTGACTGCTTCGGGCTGCGCATCAGCACCGGAGAAGTCCAACACATCCTCGACCAACTCGCCCACGCCTACTCTGGCTTCTACGACGCCCTCCTGGCTGACTTGCGCAAACGAGCCACGAAGAACATGGACGAATCCACCTGGCGAACCAACGGCGTCAACCAATACGCATGGGCCTTCGTCTCGCAGTGGGAAACCGTCTTCGTCATCGACCCTCGGCGCAGCCACCACGTGCCGCTGGCCGTCCTCGGACCCGACGCAGAAGGGGTCGCCACAATCGACGGCCACAGCGCCTACCGCACCCTCGCCAACAAAACCAATCTCCGGTTGCAACGCTGCTGGGCCCACATCCTCGGCGACGCCAAGGAACTCGCCCAATTCTACGGCGACGAAGGCCAACGCATCCTCGACGGCATGAAACCCATCTACGCGAAAGCCAAGGATTACGCCGGCACCGCCACGCCGTACCAACTCGCGCGGCTCCACGACGCACTGCGCGCCGTCCTCGACCAACCGTTCAAGAGCCACCACTGCAAAACCTTCGCCCGCAACCACCTCAAACACGCCGACGACTTGTTCCGCTTCGCCACCAACCCCCACATCGACGGCACCAACAATCGCGCCGAACGCGCCATCCGCCCCCTCGTCGTGGCGCGCAAGATCAGCGGCGGCAGCCGCAGCCACAAAGGCGCCCGCGTCCGCGCCCTCCTCACCAGCGTCCAGCAAACACTCGCCCAACAGGGCCTCCGCTTCCTGGAAGGACCAGGCCTTCACGGCAGGCCAGCTTCAATGGGCTGACAAGTCACCTGGAACGGCAGGCTCCTTTAGCCGGTCGTGGGTCCGGGTCGCGTGGCTTTTTTCCTTCTCGCCGAGGACCCGGGTTTCCCCACGTTTGGTTGGGAATGGACGAATCCGTTGGCGTACTTCAACGTCGCCGCTTTCGCTCTCTCCATCCTTGTCCTTCTGCGCTTGCGCGACCGCCGTGGCACCGGCAGTCTGGCCGACGGCGCGTGGTGGGCCGCCCTTGTCCTCTGCGTGGG
>JAIVGU010000177.1 GCA_020201445.1 Halobacteriales archaeon | reverse complement strand
GGCTGAACCTGCCGCCCATCGGTGGACCGAGCGCACCCGAGCCGAGCGCGCCGAGCAGCCCGTCCTCCAGTTGCACCAACCCCCCGTCCACGGCGCATTGGCCTCATGTTCCCTCCTGCACGGACGGGCGCCTTGTCTTGCGCATCATCTTGCCGCAGAACTCCGAGGACTCTCCGGATGGTGGTTGCCACTTTGACGACTACAACACGGCGACTGGCGAGTTCCAGTCACAGGTCGCGCAGAACCCCGGAAGCCAGACGACCGGAGACGCGAAGTTCTCGGTCTTTTGCTATGTCCAGGCGGGTTCCTACGCATGGGACGCCTGCTACGACCCGTCGAGCGGAACCCGCGACTGCACCGCCGACGCAAACACCTTGCTCTCCCGCCTCGAATGGCACGTCAATAACCGCGTCTTCTACGTGGACAGCGGCGGCCAGATTCACCGTTGGGCGGTCGAACGACCGCAGGACATGGTGACGACGTATGATTACTACGCGAGCAACTGGGGCATCGCGCAGCAGGAGCCAAGTCCCTCGCAGATTTCGCTCCTGGCGGAATACTCGCATGGCGGCTGGGGTGCGCCCCACAGTTCGGCCTGGGTCGTGCATGAACTCGGGCACAACTTCGGCGCCAACCACGTCCCCAACGACTCGTGGGACAAATACACCTGTGGCAGCTACTGGTCGGGCAGCTACACGCCTTCCGTGATGAACTACTGCTATGCCGGAGGGTATGGCGTCTATACCTTCGACACCGACAACCTTGCCACCGTGAGCAACCGCGTTTACGGCCGGTGAGCCCCGGTCCTTTTCCCCTCCTTCCCCTTCTCCTAACAGGGGTCCTATGTCCAACAGGCTTCCAATCCTCAAGCTGGCCCTGCCTTTGCTTCTGCTGTCCGCCTTGGTGGCGGGCTGCGTGCAGCCGCAAGCCACGACGACTGGACCGAAGGGAAGCGCCCTGCACGGGTGGCCCGCTGTTTCTGCTGCCGCCGAGAAGTGGCAGAAGAACGCCACCCTGATTCTGATTGGTGGCGTCGAGACGGAACATCCGCTTGAGCTTCTTCGGGGTGGCCCGGATTGGGCCATCGACCTGTTCCATCAACCGGACGCGAACCTTGGCGATGGCTTGGCTCCCGCTTGGCTTTACACCTTCAAGGGCCACAACGCGACACTCTACGTTGTCGTGGACGACGGAGGCAATGTCACAAGCTCCGAACTGCCTGCCTCTGCACGTCTCAATCCCGAATGGTGGCCCTTTGCGGCCACGGGCGACCGTCCGCTGCGCCAGCCGCTTGTGGACTCGGACCAGGTCGCGGGTATCCTGGCCGCGCATGATTCGACCTGGAAGAAGGCGCAAGGCAAAACCGGGACACAGGTTTTCTTCACCTTGGCGGCATCGCCGCAACCCTACTGGATGGTGGGGCTCGTGAACAAGAGCCTCCGCCTGCGCTCGGTGAACGCCCTGGATGCCGTCACCGGCCAAATCCTCGACCCGAGCCGCTTCCCCCAACTGCAAGGCGGACCTTAAATCGCAAAGCGCAGGTGTCGCATGGTGAACCCAAACAAAGCCGCCGTCGCGCTCCTGTTCGTGAGCCTCGCGCTCATGGCCGGGTGCTTCGACCACATCCGCTTCAATGGGCTCAATGTTTACAACCTGACGCCTGAGAAAAAGTCGGTCCACGTCACAATCCTTGACGACACAAAAACGTGGCTCAACACGACGGTTCAGGTAG
>JAIVGU010000223.1 GCA_020201445.1 Halobacteriales archaeon | reverse complement strand
GGCTCAGGGAGCGGTCGAAGTAGCGGGGCCAGAGCGCGAACCGGTCCGCGCCCTTCGAGACCATGGGACGCCGCCTAGGCGACCTTGACGCCCGACAGCGCGCCGGACTGGCCGGGGCGCGAGGTGATGCGGACCTTGCCCACATCGGTGTCCACGACGGCGCCCTTGGTGAGGATGTTGCGGCGCACGTAGTGGATGTTCGCCGGGTTCTCCGTCACCGTCTTGATGGTCGCCTTCTGCACCTTGCCGGTCTTCTGGTCCATCGCCATGATGCTGGTGGTGGCGAGCAGCTTGACCTTCTGGTGGGCGCCGCGGGTGCGGATGAGCTTCTGGGTGTGCGCCGCCAGCTTGGTCTCGGCGTCCTCGGGGGCGACCTCGAAGCGGCGCTTCTTGCGCGACAGGATGAGGCGGCCGCCGGACGGCTTGCGGATGGAGACACCTTGCCAGAGGGACATTACGACACCGGGATGGGCGTCGCGACGAACATTGGGTATATAGGCGAGTGGGGTGGGAGGGCTTTGCGCCAAACCTCCCGTCCACCCGACGAAACAGGGATTCCGGGGAGGCCCACGTTTCCCGAAACCCCTGCTTCGGGGAGTTTGGGCCGCTCGCAGCCTTCGCATGCAGATTTTCGTTGTTGGCCGCGACGTGGGGGGAGCAAAACGTTGTCCCTGATTCGGCCAACACAGACGCGGAGCCTCGGGGCAATTTGGGGTGCAAAGGCTGGGTGAGGGTGGGAGGCCAGTCGCCGCGACCCTGGCGCGCCGCCGATGGATGCAAAACGGTGGGGCCACCGATGGGTTGCCGTCAGCGATGAAGAACAAAGAGACAAAGAGCGGGCACGGTGCGATTCGAACGCACGATCGGCGGCTTAGAAGTCCGCTGCCATATCCAGGCTAGGCTACGTGCCCTCGAGGGGGACGATGCTGGCAAGGCTCATCTGGACATCGGAACGGCGCGCATGATGGGCTCGCACGGATTTGAACCGTGGACCTCCCGGTTATCAGCCGGGTGCTCTACCAGTCTAAGCTACGAGCCCGCTGGGCCGCCGACAGGGGGACGATACATAAGCGGTTCGACCCCTGGCAACAGCTCTCTGCCTGCGACGCCATCTCCAAACCCTTTTCATAAGGCCCCCTGTCGCCGGCCAAGCGGCCCCCCGGGGAACGCGCACCGGGCGAGTAGATCAGTTGGTAGATCGCTGCCTTCGCAAGGCAGAGGCCGGGGGTTCGAATCCCTCCTCGTCCACTAATCGGCCATAGACAACGGATTGTGACTGGCGGCCCAGTCTCCGATGGTCGCTTCCCCAATATGCATCCTCCGGTGGGCCGCGGCCTACCCCGGCAGGCGGCTGGTGGTCCTCCTCGAAGAAATGCGGATTCGGCCCAGAGTCGGGTCACAGGTCCGCGACCGGGGCCAAGGCGCGGGCCACACGTTCCCCCGCCGAGGTTAGGGAAATCTCGTAGGCGCTCCGACCCGCGACGCCCGGTTTCTCCTTGACCCGAACCAGACCAAACTCGGCCAGGTGCCGGGCGGCTTGGATGCCGCTGCCTGAGAAACCGGCGATGCGGGCGGTTAGGTCGTTCGCACCGACGGGCGTCTTGGAGTCCATCAAGGCCAGGAGGACCAGGGAGGCGTTTTGGCGGCCCAGCGCATTGGAAAGGCGCGACCCACGGACCATGAATCGTGGACCGCGATGCGCTTCTTCAATCACCGATGCGCGACTACCACATCGCGTCTAACGAATCGGAAGTCCTAATGAAGTCGGCCGGGTGGCCCACCCATGGCTGGACCCGCGCCCCCCGCGCAGCCCGATGGCCCCAGGCGTTCTTGGAAGACCTTGCCGAAGTGGCAGAAGGTCGGCATCATCGTCGGGGCCGTCCTGGTCCTCGCCATCATCGGGACAGCCATCGGCGGCGGCAAGAAGGCGGACCCTTCCTCCATCACGGTCACCGTTTCTTACGACAGCAAGGTGGCGCAGACGGCCTACGTCTCTCCCCTGTTCCTCGTGGGCAAGGGCCAGAACGAGTTTCTGCCGTGCCTCAGGGACTTCACCTTACCCGCCGGTGGGACGCATACCCAGACCTGCTCCGGAAAGACGCCGGAGAAAAGCATGGATGGGACGTATTATGCGACCCTGAAGGTGGGCTGGAGCCGCGCCGCCGACGACCTGAACTACACCGGCGAGTCGGCAACCTACAAAATCACGGACCTCCCGGCGTCGGGCATTCTCCGCTTCACGGCGACCATCAACGTTGACGGGACGGTTTCCCTCGTGAGGGTGTGACATGGCCAACATCAAGCAGGATAGCCGGTTTTGCAAGCACTGCAACAAGCAGACCCTCGCCCAGGCGCGGAAACCGAGCAAGATTCACACCGTGCTGGATTTCACGTCGCTGGGCATCTGGTTCATCTTCGTCCACATGTGGATTTTGATGAAGCCCCACCCTTACCGCTGCCAGATTTGCGGCACGAAGGTCTGACGGCTACACCCCAGGGCCATACTCGACCCCTAACGTGGGCGTCCGTCCGCGCCGCATCGGCACACCCAGCGCGTCCCGCTGTGGCTTGGCCACCGTGTGCCTGACCGGCCCCTCGGCCTCGGGCGGCCCACGGATTGGTGGTGCGTCGGTCTGGTTTTCATGCACCACGGACGGCTCCGACGACAGGATGGGGGCCGGGTCTGGTGCGGGGTTTCCGCTTGCGGCGGAAACGTCGGGCAGGTCGTCGGGCAACTTGCCTCCGGCTGCCTCTCGTGCCGCATCGCGTCGCGCTTGACCCTTCACAAACGCCTCGCGCAGGCTCCGCATGAGGCGAGCCTGGGGGTCCTCCTCGGACTCTGCGCCGGTCGCTTCGTGGCGCTTGCCATCGGAGTAGAGGAGCCGTTGTGGCTCTGTCCAACGGTCCGGGGCTATCCGGGAAAGGACCCAGGCACCCGCCTTCCAGTCGCCGCCTTGGGTGGCCTGACGAAAGATGACGAGCGCCAGGTCGCGCTCGACCGCGGCCCGGGCCTGGACCACACGGCGGAAGAAGGACGCGGCCAGGGTCCGCTTGTCTGCCTCCTCGTCGGCCTGGCCTTGCCGGAGCCAGTTGCGCACAGTGCGGCTTGTGACGCCTGCCGTGGCGGCGGCGACCTCCACGAAGGGGACTTGGCCGAGGGCGGCCACGATGGCGTCGGCGGTCCCCTTGGTGAGTTTGGAGGTGCCTGTCATGCCGTCACCATGACCTTACCATTGGTCAGGAGGACCGCGTCAGTCAGCCCGCGTTCGTGGCCGCTCGGCTCAAACAAGGCGGCCTCCCGGCGGCGGGCCTCTGTGAGCGCGAGGAAGAAACGGCGGGTCTCGACCTCGGTCGGGCCGAGGGAGTTGTCCCAGTGGCCGTCGGCGTTGCCCATGCCGACCGCGCCCTCCATTCCTGGCGCGGGGAAGGCAAACTCTGCGTGGCCCGTCCAACGGGCCGATGCGAAGGTGAATCCATGGCGGCCCTCCAGGACGGCAAGGACCTGCGCTGCCTCCGCTTCGAGGCGACCGGGAGCGTCGGCAAGGGCTGCGGCGTTGACGAAGGCATCCTCCAAGTGGACGGTGACAGCCTCACGGCGAGGCCCTCGCGCATGATGCCATCGCGCAGTGCGACCCGCGCCGAGGTCCATCACGTAGGTGGCATGGACACTCCGCCCTCCGGCACTTTGCCATGTCCTGAGCGGGGCAACGGGCAGCGGGCGGTTGTCTGCGCGGTTGCGGACGCGGGCGGTCAGTTGCAGGTTGTGAATCCGACACACGGGCGCGGGTCCGCGGACGCGGGCCGACCATCCCCCGTGGTCGTGCCCGCGGGCTGCAACGGCGACAGCGAACTGTGGACCGGGCGCGTAGAGGTTGGGTTGCTCTGAGATGCGGCGCAGCGCCTTGCTCCGAACGAAGTGGCGTCCCTGATGGTTGACGGCTTGGCGGGTCACACGGAGGCGGCGGGCGACCGTGGATTCGTCGTTGCCGAGGGCCAGGTGGTGGAGCGTTAGGAGGCGGCCATGGGCGCGTGGGCCGGGGAAGCCTGGGTCGCCTGGGGCCAGGTCGAGCAAACGAAGGAGCAAACGGAAGTCAGCGGGAAAGTCGGGTGGGATGGTCGTGTGCATGGCGAACCTCAGGGGTGGTCGAACGTTTGCAACCTCAGGAGAGCGTGAGGACAGAGGCGACGTTCTCGCCCGCCTTCAGGCGGCCGTAGGTCGCGAGGAGGCAGGAGAGTTCTCCGGCCTCCCCGTGGTCGTGTTGCGCCTTGCGGCACACGTTCTCGCGGAACCAGGCCAGACTGTCAGCCATGGCGGGCAGCCTCCGCGAGCAGCACGGCGGACCGAGCGTCGAGGGCCACGGCGGCCTCCTCGGAGAAGGGGCCGTGGAGTTTTCCGTGGCGTTGCAGGACGGCCTGGCGGAACCGTTCAAGGGTCTGGGTGTCGATGGCGAAGGACGCGGTGCGCTTCACGTGACAAGGCAGCCTGCCGCCCTGCTTACAAGTAGGCCTGAGTCCATCGCGCCGCATGGAACTCGACGACCTGCTGGAGCAGCCCTACCGCGCAATCTTCGACACGTGGCTGCGGGTCGTCGAGGAAATGCAGAAAGGACGGACCGACCCCTCCTTCTCGCTCAAGGACGCGACCGCGACTGCCGTGGCAGCGGGCTACAAGGTCGGGCGAGGCGGCCCTTCCACCACGAAGGGAGTGCAGAACGCCTTGACGGTCCTGGGCGAGCAGGGGTTCGTGGAGCGTCCGGTCAACGCTCGCACAGGCAAGGCTGTCCACGGGCGCTACAAGGTCACGGGCAAAGCCTACTTCCGGGGCCTCTCGTGGCTCTCGGTCCTGCGTCAGTTGAACGCAGCCGAGGGGCGCGACGTGGTGACGATGCGGGGCGCGGACCGGCCGGACTTCCTGTCGCGCCTGGCCGCGCCCTCCGGCCCGCACGTCTGGGCGACGAAGCACGTGGTCACCGACCCGGACGCGCCCAAACCCAGGCGGGCCGCGCTGCATGGCGACGCTCCTCTTGCGCGGGCCATCGACAAGGCCTGGGAGGACCTGGAGAAGGCAGTCAAGGATTACGCCACCCGCGACCCCGCATTCCCGCCCTTCGCGGTCGTCCTCCAGTTCAACCCGGGTGTCCGACCGGGGCGGCGGCAAGGAACCGCTCCACCTCCGCAGCGACCCGCTGCTTGATTTCGTCCTCCAGGAGTTTCGCGGCGACCACCTTGAACTCGGCGTCGCGCTCGGCCTTGATGACGGCCTCAGCGTTGGGGCTGACGGGTTGGCGGCAGTTCTGGCAGAAGGTTGCCGTGAGGATGTTCTCAGCCTTGCACCGGCGGCACGTCCGGCCACGGAGAGCGGGGCGGGAGCGGTCGGCGGCGTCCAGGAGGCCGCGGCGCTGCAACTCCATGCGCTCGTAGTCCTGCCCGGCCAGGTGGACGTAGCGGGACGGCATGTCGCTGTTCCTGGCCCAACCGAAAAAGGACCGCATCTCGCCCTCCGTCCAGCGTTCGCGGGCGCGTTCCGTGGCCGCCGAGTGCCGGAACAGATGGGGGTGGAGGGGCTTCTTGATGCCCGCCCGGCGCGCCGTGTCCTGGATGAAGGACCACAACGCCCCCGGCGTCATGCGGGCCATGGGTGCGCGGCGGCTCAGCGAGTGGAAGAAGGGCTTCGAGGGGTCGTCCTTGAACGGGTGATGCTCGAACCAGGCTTGGACGTAGGACGTCCCCTCGAACAGGAGGATGCGGCGAGCGCCGGTCTTGAGGCCCGCCGCCTTCTTCGGCAGCGTGAGGTAACAGCCGTGCTGCCCGAAGGTCACGCTGCCGACGTTGAGGGCGCACAACTCCCCGGCGCGGAAGCCGCTCTCGTAGAGGGCGGCGATGAGGGCTTTCTCGCGGTAGCCGGGACACGCCTGGAGGAGGCGGGCCAGGTCGTCGGGGGTGACCAAGGCGTCCACTGGCAACTGGTCCTCCTCCCTGCGCTTGGTCTTGAGCCACCGGACCTCGGGCGGGTAATCATCGCCGCCGCGGAGCCACTTGTAGAAGCACTTGATGACGACCTTTCGCTGCGCAAGGGTCGCCGGGCCGAGCATGACCTCCCGCCTGGTGATTGTCTCCTTGCCCGTGCCATCGCGGTTGCGCCAGATGCGGATGCGGCGGGCATCCAGGACGTAGGCGGTCACGTCCGCCTTGGTCACGTCCTCCAGG